>DASYRY010000139.1:0-9887 GCA_036004025.1 Candidatus Polarisedimenticolia bacterium
CCCGCGTGGTCGGGGACGTCATCGGCAAGTTCCACCCACACGGCGAGTCCGCCGTGTACGACACCATCGTCCGGATGGCGCAAGAATTCTCCCTGCGCTACCCCCTGGTGGACGGGCAGGGGAATTTCGGCTCTATCGACGGGGACCCGGCCGCGGCCATGCGCTACACCGAAGTGAGGATGTCGAAGCTGGCCCACGAGATGCTGGCCGACATCGAGAAGAACACGGTGGATTTCGGCCCCAACTACGACGGCTCCCTGTCAGAGCCTCTGGTCCTTCCCTCGCGCTTTCCCAACCTGCTGGTGAACGGCTCGTCCGGAATCGCGGTGGGAATGGCCACCAACATCCCCCCGCACAACCTCTCCGAAGTCTGTGACGCGGTCGTCGCCACTATCCAGAATCCCGAGATCACCGTGGACGAGCTCATGGAGCACGTCCCGGGACCGGATTTCCCGACGGCGGGATTCATCTGTGGCCGCGCCGGAATCCGGCAAGCCTACAGGACGGGCCGCGGCATCCTGCAGATGCGCGCCCGGGCAAGCGTGGAGGAGGGAAAGAAGGACAAGACCCGTATCGTCATCTCCGAGATCCCCTATCAGGTGAACAAGGCGAGGATGATCGAGCAGATCGCGGGCCTCGTCACCGAGAAGCGCATCGAGGGAATCGCCGACATCCGGGACGAGTCCGACCGGGATGGGATCCGGGTGGTGCTCGACCTCAAGCGCGGAGAGATCGCGGACGTCATCCTGAACAACCTGTACAAGTACACGCAGATGCAGGAGACCTTCGGGATCATCTTCCTGGCCATCGTGCGAAACCAGCCGAGGATTCTGAACCTCCGCGAGCTCATCGATCACTTCATCGAGCACCGCCGGGACGTCATCACGCGGCGGACCCAGTTCGAGCTGACGCGGGCGGAAGAGCGGGCTCACATCCTGGAAGGGCTCAAGATTGCGCTCGATCATCTGGACGCCATCATCGCGTTGATCCGCTCCGCCAAGACTCCGCTCGAAGCCAAGGAGAGCATGCGCCTCAGGTTCAAGCTGTCCGACCTCCAGGCCCATGCGATCCTGGACCTCCGTCTCCAGAAGCTGACGTCCCTGGAGCGGCAGAAGGTCCTCGACGAGTATGCCGAGGTGCTCAAGCAAATCGCCCGGTACCGGGAGATCCTGGGAAACGACCGGCTGGTGCTCGAGCTGATCGTCGAGGAGATGCGAGAGATCAAGAAGAGTTTCGCCAACGCCCGTCGGACCCAAATCGTCGATCCGTCGGAGGAGATTTCCCTGGAAGAGCTCATCCCCGAGGAGGAGATGGTGGTCACCCTGACCCACACGGGGTACGTGAAGCGGAGCCCGCTGGCCGTGTACCGGTCCCAGAATCGGGGCGGCAAGGGTCGAACCGGGATGACGATGCGGGACGAGGATTTCGTGGAGCATCTCTTCGTGGCCTCCACCCACGATTTCTTCCTGATCTTCACCAACAAGGGAAGAGTCCACTGGCTCAAGGTCCACGAAATCCCGCATGTGGGCACCGCCGCCAAGGGAAAGGCGCTGGTGAATTTCATCGGCATGGGGGAGGGAGAGAAGATGGCGGCGCTGATCGCCACGCGCGACTTCCCCGACGACAAGTACGTGGTTCTCGCGACCACCCGGGGCACGGTGAAGAAGACGGCTCTCTCCGCATTCTCCCATCCCCGGAGCGGCGGAATCATCGCGCTGTCCATCGACGAGGGCGACTTCCTGCTGGATGCCAAGGTCACCGACGGCAAGGCCGATCTCTTCATGGCCAGCAACCAGGGAAAGGCGATACGGTTCTCCGAGTCGGAAGTGAGGCCCATGGGCCGCGGCGCGTACGGGGTCCGGGGCATGCAGATGCGGCAGGACGATTTTCTGGTCGAGATGGACGCCATCTCCGGCAAGGGCTACATCCTCACCGTCACGGAGCGCGGCCTTGGAAAGCGCACGCCGGTGGAGGAGTATAGGGTGCAGGGACGGGGAGGCATGGGAATCATCAACATCCGCACCACCGAGAGGGGGGGCAAGGTCATCGGTGTCTGCGAGGTGCAGGACGACGATCAGATCATGGTCGTCACCCAGTTCGGGATGGTGATCCGGATGGCGGTGAGCGGCATCTCCGTTCATGGGAGAGACACCCAGGGAGTCCGCCTCATCAATCTCGAGGAGGGGGACATCGTGGTGGCGGTGGCGAAAGTCGTGGAAAAGGACGAGGCCTGAGAAAGATCGTCCCCAACGAAGATACGACAGGGGCAATGCCATGAAATTTTTCATCGATACGGCCAGCGTTCAGGAGATCAAGAAGGCTGCGAGCTGGGGCATCCTGGACGGCGTGACCACCAATCCTTCGCTGGTCGCGAAGGAGGGGAGGAGCTTTCATGATGTTCTGAGGGAGATCTGCGCGATCGTGCCGGGTCCCGTGAGCGCCGAGGTGGTCTCGCTCGAGACCGAGGAGATGGTGAAGGAGGGACGCGAGCTGTCGCGCATCGCCAAGAACATCACCGTCAAGATTCCCTGTATCCCCGCGGGGATCCCGGCGATCAAGGCGCTCACGGATGAAGGAATTGCCATCAACACCACGTTGATCTTCTCGCCCACCCAGGCGCTCATCAGCGCCAAGGCCGGCGCCGCGTTCGTCAGCCCCTTCGTCGGGCGGCTGGATGACATCAGTACCGTGGGGATGGATCTGGTGCGGCAGATCCGGACGATCTTCGACAACTACGACTTTCCCACCCAGATCCTGGCGGCGAGCATCCGCAACCCAGTGCACGTCGTGGAAGCCGCGCTGGCGGGGGCGGACGTGGCCACGATGCCCTTCTCCGTCATCGAGGCCCTCCTCAAGCACCCCCTGACCGACGTGGGATTGAAGAAATTCCTGGACGACTGGAAGAAGCTCCCCCAGCCCCCCCGCCGCGACTGATCCCCGGATCGCTCCGGCGCTTCACCTCTTTCGCGAAAACGCTCGCGCGGCTGGAGAATCGAGATGTCGGAACACCCGTTCGAAGAGCTGCGCCGCCGGGACCGCGAGGCGGAAGCCGGGGGAGGACCCGAGCGCGTCCGGCGGCAGCACGACGAAGGGAAGCTCACCGCGCGAGAGAGGGTGGGACTTCTGGTGGATCCTGGAACTTTCGAGGAGTTCGACAAGTTCGTTACGCATCGCTGCCTCGATTTCGGGATGGAGAAGAACCTCGTCCCGGGGGACGGCGTGATTACGGGTCACGGTCTGGTGGAAGGTCGGCCCATCTTCCTTTTCGCCCAGGACTTCACGGTCTTCGGCGGCTCCCTCTCGGAAACCTACGCCGCGAAAATCTGCAAGATCATGGACATGGCGATGCGGATCGGCGCCCCGATCGTGGGACTGAACGACTCCGGGGGCGCCCGGATCCAGGAAGGCGTGGTGAGCCTCGCCGGCTACGCCGATATCTTCCTGCGCAACACGCTGGCCTCGGGAGTGGTGCCGCAGATTTCCGCAATCATGGGCCCCTGCGCCGGCGGAGCCGTCTACTCTCCCGCCATCACGGATTTCAACGTCATGGTCGAAGGGACCAGCTACATGTTCATCACGGGCCCCGACGTGATCAAGACGGTCACGCACGAGGAGGTGACGAAGGAGAAGCTGGGAGGCGCCATGACCCACAACCAGCTCAGCGGCGTGGCCCACTTCGCCGCCCGGGACGACAAGGCATGCCTGGCGCTCATACGGGAGCTTCTCGGGTACCTTCCCTCCAACAATATGGCGGACCCTCCCTTCCTGGACTCGGACGACGATCCGGGCCGCGAAGATCCCGAGCTCGATCGCCTGGTTCCTGAGAATCCCAACCAGCCCTATGACATGAAGGACTTGATCCATCGGATCCTGGACGGAAAGAAGTTCCTGGAAGTGCACGAGCACTATGCGAGGAATCTGGTGGTGGGCTTCGGAAGGCTCGGGGGACGGGTCGCGGGGGTGGTGGCCAACCAGCCGGCGATGCTGGCGGGAACGCTCGACATCGACGCCTCCGTGAAAGGCGCGCGCTTCGTGCGCTTCTGCGATGCCTTCAACATTCCCCTGATCGTCTTCGAGGACGTGCCCGGATTCCTTCCCGGGACCGCGCAGGAATTCGGAGGCATCATCCGTCATGGGGCCAAGCTCCTGTACGCATTCGCGGAAGCGACGGTCCCCAAGATTACGGTCATCACCCGGAAATCTTACGGCGGCGCCTATTGCGTCATGGCCAGCAAGCAGATTCGCACCGACTTGAACTTCGCTTATCCCAGTGCGGAAATCGCGGTCATGGGGCCCGAAGGGGCCGTGAACATCATCTACCGGAGGGAGCTCGAGGCCGCAAAGGACGCCGATGGGTTCCGGCGCGAGAAGGTCGCCGAGTTCCGGGAGAAATTCGCGAACCCGTACGTCGCGGCCGAGCGCGGCTTCGTCGATGAAGTCATCGAGCCGAGAGCCACGAGACGCAAGCTGATCGCCTCGCTGGCGCTGCTCTCCACGAAGCGGGATCAAAACCCTCCCAAGAAGCACGGCAACATTCCCCTCTGATGCCTTCACGAGCCGCCGCTCCCGCCCGCAAGCGATCGGGCCGCTCCCTGTTTCACAAGGTGCTCGTCGCCAATCGGGGAGAGATTGCGGCGCGCGTGATTCGCAGCTGCCGTCGGCTGGGGATCGCGACCGTGGCCATCTGCTCCGAGGTCGATCGCGCGGCCCTTCACGCGAGGATGGCCGACGAAGTGCGTCACGTGGGGCCGGCGCCCCCGTCGCAAAGCTATCTCGACATGGAGGCTATTTTGGCGGCCGCTCGAGAATCCGGAGCCCAGGCCGTGCACCCCGGATACGGATTCCTCTCCGAGAATCCGGAATTCGCGGAGGCCTGCCGGCGAGAAGGACTCGTGTTCATCGGACCTGGCCCGGCCTCGATGCGTAAGCTGGGGAACAAGATCGAAGCCCGGCGCAGGATGGCGGCGGCGGGTGTGCCCGTGGTCCCCGGTCTGGAAAAGAAGGATCTCGATGAGAAGGAGCTGGCGCGCTGGGCCGCGAAGAATGGCTACCCCATCCTCCTGAAGGCCGCCGCAGGGGGCGGGGGTCGGGGCATGCGAGTCATCAGGAGCCCGGCGGAGCTCGGGCCGGGCCTCGCTTCCGCCCGAGGAGAAGCGCGCACCGCCTTCGGTGACGATACGATCTTCGCCGAGCGCTACCTGGAAAAATGCCGCCACATCGAAGTCCAGGTCCTGGTGGATTCCTACGGCAAGGGAATCTCCCTGGGAGAGCGGGAATGCTCGCTGCAACGCCGCCACCAGAAGCTGCTGGAAGAAACCCCCTCCCCGGTCGTGGACGGGACGATTCGACGCAAGCTTGGCCGATGGGCGCTGGCCGCGTGCGAGGCGGCCGGCTATGCGAACGCCGGCACCGTCGAGTTCCTGCGAGACGAAGACGGTCATTTCTACTTCCTCGAGATCAACGCCCGCCTTCAGGTGGAACACCCGGTGACCGAGATGGTGATGGGGCTGGACCTGGTCGAGGCGCAGATTCGCATCGCCGCGGGAGAGCCGCTTCCCGTCGCGGCCGAGACTCTCCAGCCGCGCGGCTGGGCCATGGAATGCCGGATCCAGGCGGAGGATCCGGCGGACGGCTTCCGCCCCTCGCCCGGCCGCATCCATCTCTATCGTCCGCCCGAGGGTCCGCGGGTAAGAGTGGACTCGGGGGTCGCCGAAGGCGACGAAGTCTCGCTTTTCTATGACTCGCTGCTCGCGAAGCTGATCGTCTCGGGCAGGGATCGGGAAGCCGCCATCGGGACGATGGCCACGGCGCTGGCCGAGTTCCGCATCGGAGGGGTGGCCACCACGCTTCCGTTCCACAGGCGCGTCATGTCCGATCCCGATTTCAGGGCGGGAGTCATCGACACCGGCTTCGTGGACCGATTCCTGGCGACGAAAGAACCGGAGCTGGACGAGGAGACGGAGGCGGCGGCCCTCGTGGCGGCGGCGCACCTGCACCAACGTGGCTCGCGGCGGCAAGCGACGACCCCCCGCAATGCGAGCGCCTGGACTCTCGCCGGCCGCCAGGCGCAGCAGCGCCGGGGTGGCCCTCAGAGTTCCTGGGGGGAGCCGTGAGCCTCGAGGTTCGCGTGGGGGGTCGCAGGCGACGGGTCGAGCTGCGGAAGGAAGGAGACTCCTACCGGGGCCGCATCGGGGAGCGCAAGGTCGAGGCGGAAGTGCTGGAGCGAGGCCCCTTCGCTCTGCTGGTACGGATCGGAGGAAGGACGTATGACGTGACCGTCGCCGGTGGAGGCGCGACGATGTGCCTGGATCTGGGGAATCGCCAGGTGTCGGTGGAGATTCTGGACCCCTTCAGGTCGGAAGTTGGGCAGGGACTCGTCGGCGAGGAAAGTGGGCGTCGCGACGTCCGTGCCGCGATGCCGGGCAAAGTCGTGACGGTCAAAGTGAGAGTGGGAGATGAGGTCATCCGGGGCCAAGGGCTGCTCGTTCTCGAGGCCATGAAGATGGAAAACGAGGTTCCTGCCCCACGCACAGGAAGGGTGGCGAGAGTCGAGGTGTCCGCGGGACAGGCGGTGGAGGCCGGCGCCCTGCTCGTCGAATTGGAATGACGCGCTAAACCGGGGAACTGAGCGCGCACGAAAAAGGGGCGGCCGAGACCGCCCCTTCTTTTTTCGTCAGGACAACGTACGCTTACTTGATCGAGCCAGCCAGTTCCTTTCCCGGGCGGAAGCGAGCGACGCGGCGCGCCTTGATCTGAATCGTCTCGCCGGTCTGCGGGTTACGTCCGACCCTGGCCTTTCTCTTGGAGACCGAAAAGGTTCCGAATCCGACGAGGGCGACCCTCTCTCCCTTCTTGAGGGACTTCGTGACCCCATCCACCAGAGAATCCAGAGTCTTACCCGCGCTGGTCTTACTGATTCGAACGTCCTTCGCGATTTTCTCGATGAGATCCGCCTTGTTCATTGGGTCTCCTCCGGGTAAAGAGATTGGGAATAGAGATAGGATGGCTAGCAACCGCTGAGTAAATACCATCAGGCCCGAACCCTGTCAAGGGGTATTTCGATGGGATCGCGCGTTTCCAGGCCCTTGCGGAGAGATGCGCTGGAGATTCTGCGCGGCGCGCTGACCGATACTTCCCCTCTGCGTCTTCTCCCTTCACTGCTGAGCTTCGAATCGGGAATCTTCTCAGGACCGGATTTCAAGATTCGTCTCCATCCGGCCCGAAAGATGCTCGTGCTGGGAATGGGAAAAGCCGCGGGATCGATGGCTCGAGCGCTCCTCACCCTCGTTCCCTCGAAGGACCTGGAGGGATTGATGGTCGTCCCTGGAAGAGGCTCGAAGGTGGGAGGAGTGCGATCCATCCGGGGCAGTCACCCCATCCCGGATGGTCGGTCGTTTCGGGCGGGAAGGGCGCTTCTGCGTCGCGTGGAATCGGCGGCGCCAGGCGATCTCGTGATCCATCTGATTTCAGGTGGCGCTTCGGCTCTCGCGGCCTTGCCGCTCGTCCCTCTGGTGACGGAGCCAGAAAAATCTCTCCTCCACCGTCTCCTCGTACGAAGCGGACTGGGAATCCATGAGATCAATGTCGTCCGGAAGCACTTCTCCGCCATCAAGGGTGGGAGACTCCTGGCCCATGCGCCACGGGCGCGCCATCTTTCGATTCTGCTTTCAGATGTGCCCCGCGATTGCCCCGAGACCATCGGGGGAGGGCCGACCCTTCCCGATCCCTCGACTTGGGGTGAGTGCCTCGAGATCCTGAAACGCTCCGGGATCCAGAACGAGTTGCCCCGCGCGATGGTGGCGCGCATCGGCCGACGGAAGTGGCCTGAGACGCCCAAGCCCTCGGATCGCATCTTCAGGAACCATGTCTGGACGGTTCTGGGCGATTCCATGACACTCGTCGAAGCCGCGCGACGACATGCCCGAGCTTTGGGCTACGCGACGCGCGTCCTTCCGGGAAGCGTGGAAGGAACTGCGGAGTCTCTCTTGGATAGCTTCTGTCGAGCGAGGGAAGGGTGGATGTCTCCCGCGTCGGCGCCGCGCTGTCTCATCGGTGGAGGCGAGGTTCGCGTCAGAACCCCATCGTCTCGAGGGCGTGGAGGAAGGGCGCAGGATCTGGCGGCGGCCGCGGCGCTCAGGATGCGCGCCAGAGGAAGCTGGCTGTTCCTGGCGGCGGGCAGCGACGGGCGCGATGGGAACTCGCCCGCGGCAGGGGCTCTCGCCG
Source organism: Candidatus Polarisedimenticolia bacterium (assembly GCA_036004025.1). Classification (GTDB taxonomy): domain Bacteria; phylum Acidobacteriota; class Polarisedimenticolia; order Gp22-AA2; family AA152; genus AA152. The sequence goes on from DASYRY010000139.1 coordinate 8,224, forward strand.
ACGGTGGCACATTCGCCCGCGCGAGGCGCCTGGGTCTGAACTTGGAAGAGCTGAGGGAGACCGGGAACACCTACGAGCTGTTCCATCGCCTCGGGGACAGCTTGATCACGGGACCCACCGGGAACAACCTCCGTGACCTCTACCTGTGGCTGGAAACGGCGGCACGATGAGGGCCTATCGTCTCGCAAGCAAATCGGCGAGAGTCATGACGAACAGAAAGATGCTGACGCATCCGTTCACGGTGAAGAAGGCACGGTTCACCCGCGAGAGATCGCCCGCCCTGACAAGGGAATGCTCGTAGATCAGCAAAACGGCCGTCCCAGCCACTCCGATGTGATAGAGGAGCCCCAGACCGAGCGCTCTTCCCACCGCGATCAGACAGACGATCATCAGGGCGTGCAGGATGCGGGAGAATCGAAGCGCGTGGGCCACGCCCCAGCGGCGCGGAATGGAATGCAGCCCTGACCGGCGGTCGAAATCCACGTCCTGGCAGGCATAGAGGATGTCGAACCCGGCGGTCCAGCAGAGCACCGCCGCGCCGAGCAGCACGGGCGGCCATTGGATGGCTCCCCGAACGCCGATCCAGGCGCCCAAGGGAGCGCAACCGAGGCTGGCCCCCAAGAGCAGGTGGGTGCCCCAGGTCACGCGCTTGGCGTAGGAATAGCCCAGAATCAGCGCGAGGACCGGGAAGGAGAGCAAGAAAGCCAGGCGATTCAGTCTGGCCGCGGCGAGCACGAACGCCACACAGCAGCAGGCTAGAAACGTCCAGGCGAAGCTTCGCGAGATCCGCCCAGTGACCAAAGGCCGGGCGGAAGTGCGTGGATTCCGGGCGTCGAAGGGTTGGTCGGCGAGCCGGTTGAACGTCATAGCCGCGCTGCGAGCCGCCACCATGGCGAGGAGAATCCAGGCGATCGTGAAGGTGCCCGGAATCCCTCCGGCCGCGAGCACCGCCCCCATCAACGCGAAGGGAAGGGCGAAGATGGTGTGCTCGAATTGAATCATCTCGAGCGTGGCACTCAGGTCTCGAAGCGCGCGCCGGGGGGAGAGAATCGACGGGGAGGTCAGGCGCCCCATCTCCGACCCAGTGAATGGGGAAGAGGGATCTGATCCAGGATCCGAGCCGCGGTCTGCTCGAGGATCTCCTCGATGTTCTTCGGCCGCGTGTAGAGGGCGGGCACCAGAGGATAGATCACCGCTCCGGCCTCCGAGGCTGCGAGCAGGTTCTTCAAGTGAATCCGGTTCAGGGGAGCTTCTCGGACGGCCAGGATCAGAGGGCGACGCTCTTTCAAGGTGACGTCGGCGGAGCGCTGGATCAGGTTTGTGGAAAGGCCCGAAGCGATGGCTCCCAGCGTCCCCATGCTGCACGGGATGATCACCATCCCGCCCGTGGGGTAGGAGCCGCTCGAGACGGGAGCGGCCATGTTCTCCGGCTGATGAAACAGGACCCGCGGCGACGGATCTCCCGCCAGCTCCCGTCGTGCGCCCTCTTCCGTGGTGCCCGCCTGTCCCAGCTCGGCTCGCAAAGTCTGCAGGGCGAAGCGCGAGACGATCACGTGGAGGCGGCTCACCTGCGGCACGGTCAGGACGCAGCGGATGAACTCACGCGCGAAGAGGGTGCCGGAGGCGCCGGTCACGCCCACGACGAGCTCGGACATCAGATTTCC
>DASYRY010000140.1:0-4008 GCA_036004025.1 Candidatus Polarisedimenticolia bacterium
TGAACTCCTTGAGGACTGCGAGCGAGAAATTCTCGATGCCGAATCCCAGGACGCGGAATCCGGCGCGCCGCATGGCCGCCAGACGCTCGTCGTTCATGGCGTCGATCCGGTTCGTGCTGATGAAGCCGAGATGCTCCGGAATCTCGCCGGTCCGCTTGCCCTCTTCCAGAGCCCGGCAAAGAGGAAGGAGACGCTCGTCGTTCCTGAAGGCAAAGATGTCGTCCTGGAAGATCAGCGTCCGAGCTTCGGGATGGGCGGAGAGGATCCGCCGCAGCATCGCGAGGCACTCCTCGGCGCTCAGCCTCGCCAGGCGGGCAGTGCCTCCTTGGGCGGAATGCAGAAAGTTCGTGGAAGAGCAGAAGGTGCAGGCCATCGGGCAGTAGTTGAGGGTGATGAGCCGGACGGAGCGAATCTCCGCGAGCCGCGTCTCGCGCTCCGCTTTGGTGGGAAGCTCCCCGACTTCGTAGGCCCGCGCGAGGCGATCCCAGTAGGCTCGGTAGGGCATGCGCTCGTAGGGGGTCGCGAAGATGGCGTCGCGCAGCTCCTCGCGCGTCATGGCCCTGTGGGCGAGTCGGACGGGCGTCCCGTCGGCGGCGCGATGCACGGTCCCCGGCACTCCGGACAGGGACGCACCCCGCGCAAGCCGCTCTCCCAGCTCCAGCAGCGGGATCTCCCCTTCTCCCAGCACGGCCAGGTCGAACGGGCCCAGGTCGAGCACGCTGCGCGAGTTGAAAGTCGCCTCCATGCCCCCCGCGATCAAGAGCGCCTGCGGTGCGACGCGACGGGCGAGGGTGGCGAGCGACAGGTCGAACGGAAGGGTCATGAACGTCGTGGAAACGCCGACCACGTCCCTCTTTCGCCGGCGAAGCGCTTGTTCCAGCGCCCGCTCAGGCGGCCCCTCGCAGCAGTTGGGGTCGAAGACTTCGACATCGTAACCCGCCGACTCCAGCACTCCCGCGAGGCGCCAGACCCCGAGAGGAGGCGCCAGGAAAGTGTACTCGCCACACTCGGGATCGTAAGGACCGATCAGAAGGAAGGCGGGCGACCGTGCGACGGGCTCGCGTCTCCGAAGCCGGTGCAGGAGTCCCGATTCTTCCGCGCTGTGCAGAGATTGGCTCAAACGACCTCCCCTCACCCGCTTCGATGCGGACCACGGGCGGATCGATCCGCGCTCGAAAACATAGGTCCCTAAGCCTGAATGTCAAGGAATCCACGGCCGCAGATTCCTTGAGGGGTGTGGCACTTAGGCCCGTTCGTCAGGGTCGAGCGAGCCGAGTAAAGTCGTACTCGTACACGGCGCGGGTCCAGGAAACCGACTCGCCTCCGTGTCCGATCGAGTTCGGCAGCGCGAGGGGTGCATCGCTTTCGAGAAGTTCTCTTGCTTCGGGTGGAGATTCGTCGTATAAGAGACGGCATCGAGAGGGGGCGATCACGATTCCTTCGAACGGGTCCTCGAGCGGTTCCCACCCAAGGCCTTGGCGACGCTGGTGTTGCTGTTGGTGCCGGTCTATGACCGGCAGCGGGCCTGACGGATCCCTGTCCCCGTGAAATAGAAGCGTTCACGAAGCAACGAGGAATCCCAAGAGCTCACTGCCGGTGGCAGTGGGCTTTTTCTTTTCTAGGAGAAAAGCTGGTGCGCACCCGAAAACCGAGGTCTTTCATCCCCGCAATCTGTTCCCTGTCCGTCCTCCTGATCCCAGGAACGGGTTTTGCCGTGGAGCCAGGCGTCGACATCGCCGTGCCTCGCGTGGCCATCGTCACCGTCTCTTCCGCCTTCGTCTTCCAACCCAATCTCATCGCGGTGGAACAGGGAGATTACGTGAGGTGGCAAAACGTCTCCGCGGGAACCAGCCACACCACCACCAGCGGATCCGGCTGCGTGGCCAACAATCTCTGGAACGCCTCGCTGGCGGCCGGGACGCAGTTTACTCGCCTGTTCCTGGAGTCACCGGCGAGCCTTCCCTACTATTGCATTCCTCACTGCACGCTCGGCATGACGGGCAGCATCCGCCTCACGGCGCCCATCCTGGTTCAGGCCCTCGACAATTTCGGTACGCTCGCCCTCCAGTGGAATGGAGGAGGACCGACCTATCAGGTTTTCCGCAGCGATTTCCCGTCCTTCGTCGGCGCCACCCCGATTCCGCCGGACGGGGGAGACACCGGTACGTCCTTCTCCGACTCGCAGCAGCCCAGCCCAGGGGGCGTGAGCTACTATCTCGTGATGAACAAGTAGGGAGGTCCACTCCATGAGCAGGACTCGCCTTGTTGGAATCATCCTCTTCGCCGGCCTCTTCCTCCCCATTCTCACGCTCGCACACTCCGGAGGTGAAGCGGTCACCGTGAGCGGTGAAGTCGTGGATCTGGCCTGCTTCGTAGCGCATGCCGCCAAGGGGCCCGACCATCAGAAGTGCGCTCTGAAATGCGCGCAGATGGGCCAGCCCATGGGCCTCCTTTCGGCGGACGGCAAGCTCTATCTGCTCGTGGCGGACCATACCGACCCCGCCCCGTACAACAAGGCGCGGAGCATGGCTGCCGATCAGGTCGAGATCAAAGGGGATGTGTCGGAGAAGAGCGGCATGACTATCCTCACCGTCGACGAGGTGAAAAAGCGATAGGCCGCCCCAATTCCCTGCGGAGCGCCCGTCCATGGCCGAGATCTTCCGAAACACGATGGCAGCCCCCAGGGGGCCTCGGCCCTTCATCCTGGCATTGACGGCCGGACTTGCGATGTCGCTGCTGGGTTGCAAGAACGATGACGCCACCCTGGGTGTTCCAAGTACTGTCCTCCCCACCGTGACAATCAGCCTATCCCGGGACGTGCAGCCCATCTTCAATCGAAGCTGCGCCGTCTCCGGCTGCCACTTCGGAGGCTCTCCTCAGGCGGGAATGAGCCTCGAGGCAGACAAGATCTTCGACCCGGGGGTGGGAGCGGTGGACGTTGCGAGCCAGGAGGCGCCGGGGCTCAAGCGGATCGATCCCGGTTCGAGCGCATCGAGCTACCTCGTGGCCAAACTGGAGGGAAATCAGGCGAGTGTGGGCGGGGGCGGCTCTCGCATGCCGTTCGGGTCGCCTCCTCTCCCTGCCTCCGAGATTCAGGTGATCCGTGAATGGATCGACCAGGGTGCGCAAGACAATTAGCCTGTCGGCGCTGGCAGTCCTCTTAGCGGCGCGTGCCACGATGGGACAGGAGGAGTCCCGGTCCTTCGAGCCGGCGAGGCGGCTTCTCCAGTCGAGTTGCGCCATGCCCGCCTGCCATGGCGGCTCAAAGCCGGCCGCGGGATTGCGTCTGGAGGCGTCCCACCTCTATCGCAGCACTGTCAACGTAAGGGCCAGGACCGATGCCCGGTTCCTGCGCGTGAACCCCGGCTCGCCTGAGCTGAGTCTCCTCTACCTCAAGCTCCTGCCGCGCGGCGAAGGGCACTACCGTGGACCCCGGATGCCTTACGCCATGCAGCCACTCCGGGAGGAGCAGATTCGCTTGGTGCGAGAATGGATCCTTTCGTTCCCGCAGGACGAGTGGGGTATCGCATCATCGGAACAGGCCGCTGTCGCGCCCCGGATTTTCCGGGACACCTCGCTCATCAACCTGCCGACGCCCGAAGCACTCGGGAAGAACACTCTCGAGTTCCGAATCCTCCACCGCTTCAAGCAATCCACCCGCGATGCGGGCGGAGAGGGGCTCTGGGGTCTGGACGGAGGAGCGTGGATCTCGTTCCAGCTGGCCTGGGGCCTGAGCGACACGCTTCAAGCGGGACTGCGTCGCACGAACCAGCTTCGGGATTACGAGGGGTTCCTACTTTGGGCGCCGCGGATTTCCGGAACCGCGGGACGATACTTTTCCGGGGCCCTTCGGGGAGGGATTGCGAGCCTGCGTGACGATCGCGCTTTCCACCAGAATCGTTGGAGCGCCGAGGTGATCCTGGCGTATCGCCCTGGCGAGCGGATTTCCTTTCTGGTGACCCCTCTCTACGTCAACAGGGCCAACTACGAGAATGCTACGGACGATCG
>DASYRY010000141.1:0-12913 GCA_036004025.1 Candidatus Polarisedimenticolia bacterium
TCTTGAGGAATCTTTAGTGATGGCCTTGGCCGTAGCGCTGCTCGCCCGCCTCGATGCGGACGCCCATGCGGTTCTGCGGCGGCGGCAGCGGGCAGGTGGCGTAGGGGGTGAAGGCGCAGGGAGGGTTGTAGGCCTTGTTGAAATCCAGCACAACTTTCCCCTCGAGCGGAAGATCGGCATAGAGGAAACGCCCCGAGGGGTAGGTGGTCTGGCTGCTCGTCAAATCCCTGAAGATGAAGAACAGCTCCTTCGCGTCCGGATCCTCGAGGACCGGCTCCAGGCGCAGCTTCTTGTGTCCGAGCGTGAAGGTGACGTATCCGGGACTGGGGAGATCTTCTTTCTGCCCGAGGACGTTCGGAATTGAGATCGGCTTGGCGGGCTCGTATTCCGTGAAGTGGGCGGTGATCCGATACTCGGGCTTCACCGGAAACCATTTGAGGCCCGTGAAATCCTTGCGCATCCTGCTATTCTTGTCCTTCACCCGGATGGCGTATTTTCCGCCCCGCTCGATCACGAACATGGAGAGATCACCAAGCGCCAGGACGGTCGGCTCGCCCGCGCTGTCTGGCTTCATCTCCATTTCCGTCACTGCCTCGCCCGCCGAGGTCACCGTGGCGCCGCTTTGAACCTTCACCACGATCTTGTCTCCGTGGAGCTCGAAGTCTCCCGCCACCGGAGGAGCGGCCGCGGGGAGAACGATGTTGCCGGCCGGGTCGCTGCCGAAGCGGTTCGTTCCTTCCTTGAGCCAGAACAACCCCACCACGGTCAGCCATCCGGTCTCGCTCTTGAGGCGCGTCTCCCGGTCCTGCCTCCACTTCTCGATTCCGACCTGGTAGTCGCCGGGCGCCACTTCCGCCGCAACGAAAGCCAAGGCCAGGGTTCCCACGGTGCACAACCGGAGCACCACCTTCGCGCCACCCCTCATCGTCCACTCCTTGTCGAGAGCAAGAGTCGTTCGGCCTCGAAGGCGCGGAGCATCTCTTCCTCGAAGGCCACGAAGACGACCTCCTGGAGGCTCCGAGGAGAAAAACGCCGGGCCGCCTCCAGCATCGCCCGCGCCGCGTCACGATGCGAAACCCTGCCCACCCCGGTGCCCATTCCCGGAAAGGCCAGAGATCGAAGCCCCAATTCGTCCGCACAGGCGAGCGCCGCGGCGACCGCGAGCGAGACCTTTTCGGCTGTCGTCCTCATGGCCGGGAGCTCCATGGTCGGGGCATGGATGACGTGGCGAAACGGCAGCGTTCCTGCGGTGGTGGCCACCGCCGTTCCGACGGGGATCGGGGCCCGGGCCATGGCTTCGGCCTGGATGATCTCTCCCCCCCGGCTCCGGATCAGTCCCGCGACGCCGCCCCCCATCTCCCCCAGCGAGTTGGCGGGATTCACCACACCTTGCGCTTCGACACGCAAGAGATCTTCCTGGAGAAGCACCAGCTCCATCGGATTCACCCCGACCGCGGCACCCGGCAACCGATCATGAGTCCACAAGATTGTAGCCTAATCGGAGGACCGGCACGGGCGAGCTTTCCCGGAGCGACCCGGCGGGAGGAGGGAGCGTGAGGGCGCCGTTGCCCTTGGCGGATTTTCGGCACGCGCAGAGAAAGCTGAGGGCGGGCCAGATCCGCCGTATCCTGCGCCAGGACTGGGGAAAGCTTCCGGGCGCCGCACGCAGCCTCTCCCTCCTGCGCGAAGGCTTCGACGCTGATTCTCTCCGGAGCCGGCGGTGTCTTTTCGACTCTCCCTTGCTCGACGGATGGATCCAGGACGTTCTCTTCTGGAGGGAAGCGAGAGAACGGTCACGAAGGCTCGAGTCGGGGCGCGGCACGCGCTCCGACCAGACTCGGCTCTTCGACATGATTTCCGGGACGGAGTTTCTCGCCGAGGTGGTGCCGGCCGGCCGTTTGGATTCCCTCTTTGCGCGGCGGGCCGCGGCACGCGCGCAATCGATCCTCGAGATGAGGATGGCGGATCTCCCTCGGATTCTCTGGCCCCATCTCCCGGCGCGCCGCTCGATACGACTTCGCTTCCCGATCCTCGAGAATCCCGACGAGGGATGTCCCGCCGGATGGCTACGGCTCGGAATGACGCGGGCGCTGATCGAACGAACAGGGACACGGAAGGCTGGATGGCTGGACGCGACTCTGAAGCGCGGCACTCTGAGCTTCGGCGCAGGAGTCGAGATGCGGATGCACGAAGTGATTCCCGGGACCTCGATTCTCCTCTCGCATCGTCTCCTGTCTCGCGGCCATTCCCTGAAGGTCGGAGCCAGGGTTCCGGGCCTGGGGAGGCGGCTGGCGCGTGCCCTTGCCCTGGTGGATCGAGCCTGGCCCGACGCGGGAGAGGAGATCCGAAGGCGAACCTGGATGATCGTCCCCCTCGTGGAGCGTGGGACCGTGAGCTATTCGCACCTGGCTCGACCGGGTATCTCCTATCTCAACGTGTCCCGCGGAGGCCTGGTCGATCTGGCGGATGATCTGCTGCATGAGACGTCCCATCATCGGCTGCACGCGCGACAGGAGATCTCGCCGTTCGCGACGGACGACGGCGAGCCTCGCTTCTACTCGCCCTGGCGCCGCGCCCTTCGCCCCCTCAACGGGATCCTGCACGGCTCGTACACCTTTCTCTTCCGGGCCGAGCTCTTCCAGAGGCTGCTGCGCTCCAGGAGGATCGCTTCCGCCGGCAAGCGCGCCTGGATCGCCCGGGAGCTGAGGAAGGAGATCGAGAGCTGCGGCCTCTCCCTCTCCGATCTCGCCGGGGCTCGGCGGGAGGGCCTGCTCACGGCGAAGGGAGTCTCTCTGCTGCACGGGATGGGGCTCTGGCACGCCCGTCTGAGCAGGGGCCGCTTGTCTGGAGATGGTCACTTCTGTATATTCTGAGGTCGTCGCTCGACGCATCGTGATCGTCCTCTTCCTCCCCCTCAGGAGAGCCTTTTGACCTCCCAGCAGATTCAGGAACTGCAGAAGGCGCTTCCCGGCCGGGTCTTCACCGACTCCGCGATGCTCGCCGAGAAGAGCAGCGATTTCGGCCGGATGATCCACAGGACTCCAGGAGCTGTCGTCCGCCCAGCCGGCGCCGACGATGTGGCGGAGGTGGTTCGGTTCGCCCGAGCGCATCGGATTCCGGTGGCAAGCCGGGGCGAGGCCCACACCCAGACCGGCCAGGCATTGACCGACGGCGGCATCCTGTTGGACCTCACCTCCATGAAAGCCATCGCGACGCTGGACACCCAGGGCCAGACTTTCACCTGCGGATCGGGCCTGAGGTGGATGGAGCTGGTGGCGGCAACCGTGAGCAAAGGACTGATCCCGCCGGTTCTCACCAACAATTTGGGCGTGACCGTCGGGGGGACCCTTTCGGTGGCCGGGCTGGGGGTCGCGTCGTATCGCTACGGGAGCCAGGCGGACAACGTGCTGGAGCTGGAGGTCGTTACGGGGACCGGCGACAAGGTCCTCTGCGGCCCGGAGCAGAATCGGGAAGTCTTCGACGCGGTGCGCTCCGGATTGGGACAATTCGGAATCATCACGCGGGCGAAGCTGAGGCTGCGTCCCTGCAAAACCCAGACCCGGACCTACTTCTTGCTCTACGACGACCTCGCGAAATTGATGCAGGACTCGGCCGCCCTGATGACCTCCCAACGCTTCCACTACCTCGAGTCCTGGTGCGTTCCCTGCCCCCAGGGGTTCAAGAAAGTCGGGGAAGAAGTGCAGCCTTTCGCGGAGTGGTTCTTCCCGCTGCATGCCACGATCGAGTTCGAGCCCGGCGCGCCTCCCGACGATCGGGCCGCCCTGGAGGGATTGAGCTACTACCGCAAGACCCACGTCGGGGATCGGACCTTGCTGGAATTCTCCAACCGCCTGGAGCCCCTCTTCGTGATCTGGATGCGCATGGGGTACTGGGCCAACACGCATCCTTGGATGGAAACCATCCTTCCGTGGCAGGCGGCGGCGCCCTACATCCAGCAGGTCCTCTCCAATCTTCCCCCGACCTTCCTCGGCGGAGGCCATGTGCTCCTCTGGCCCTGCCGCGGCACGACTTCCACGGTGCCCAACTTCATGACTCCTCCCGGCGATTTCGTGATGGGCTTCGGCATCCTTCCAGGCATCCCCGCCGAGTTCATCGGTCCGGCGAAGGCCCGCCTGAACATGGCCTCCGACGTGAGCATGAAGATGGGAGCCAAGCGCTACCTCTCCGGGCTCATCGAGTTCGATCGTGCCCGCTGGAAGCAGCATTTCGGGGAGCGCTGGCCGAAGCTGGTCGCCCTGAAGAAGACCTACGATCCCGATATGATTCTCAATCCGGGGTTCATCGACTTCGGAGAGTGAGGCTCTCCATGCGTCCCGCCGAGCATTTCGTCAAGTTCTTCCGGCAGCTCCCCGGCCTCAGCCCGAAGGAGCTTACCCTGGAGGATTGGGAGGAGTTCCTGTCCGTCGAGGACAGAGATGAGTTCCGGGCGCGCGTGGAAGTAACTTTCCCCGGACTCAGCGAGAAGGAAAAGGACCGGATGGCGCAATTCCTGTACGACAAGAACCAGGAGCTGCTGCGGGAGGCGGCCGAAGAGCAAGAAGCAAGTCCCGGTTCCTGACGTCCTGCCATCAGCTCAAGGGGATCTGCCGGATATCCAGTCCTCGGATCTCCAGAACTCGCTCGACCACCTCGCCGATCCGATTGTTCGGAGTGGACGCTCCCGCGGTGATCCCGATCACGGCGGGACCCGGCGGGAGCCACGCGTGTCCGAGCCGCGTCTCCTTTTCCCCCACAGGCTTGTAGCGGATCGCCGTTGCGTCGAGCAGGCACCCGGCATCTTCGATGTGATAGGTCGGCACGCGGTTGTCGGTGATTTCCGCAAGGTGATTGGTGTTGCTGCTGTTGTAGCCCCCGATGACGAGTATCAGCGAGACGGGATCCTCCAGCAAGCGCACCACGGCGTCCTGCCTGTCCTGGGTCGCGCTGCAAATCGTATCGAACGAGCGGAAATGCTCCCCCAGCGCCGAAGGTCCGTAGCGGTCGACCATGGCGCAGCGGATCTCCTCCGCCACTCGCAGCGATTCGGAGCTGAGCATCGTGGTCTGGTTGGCCACTCCGATGCGGACCAGATCGGTGTCCGGATTGAACCCGCGCGAAGAGGCGGGCGAGAATCGGGCCACGAACTCGGCGGCATCCCCTCCCTCGCGGATGTGCCGGGCGACCCAGGCGGTTTCCTCCAGGTCCCGGACCACGAGGTACTTCCCTCGCGCTTGCAACGAGGTGCGGGAGGCGGTGGCCCGCGTCTCCTCATGATCGTACCTGCCATGGATGAGGGAGGTGAATCCATCCCGGGAATAACGCTCCACGTTCTTCCAGACGTTCAGCACGGAGCCGCACGTCGTGTCCACCAGGGTGCACCCGCGCTCGCGAAGCAGCGCCATCTGCTCCACCGTGACGCCGAAGGCGGGAAGGATGACGACGTCTCCGGCCTCCAGCTTCATCCACCCGTCCTGAATCGCGCCTGCGCCGCTGAGGAACCGGATTCCCATCTCCCTGAGCCGCTGGTTGACGTGGGGATTGTGGATGATCTCCCCGGTGATGAAGAGGTTCCGCTCCGGGAAGCGGGCGCGCGTCTCATAGGCGTAATCCACCGCCCGTTCCACCCCGTAGCAGAAGCCGAACTCCGCCGCCAGGCGAAACACGAGATCGCCCGCTTTGAGCGTGAAATCATGGGTCCTCAGGAAGTCGATGATCCGGCTGCGGTAATCTTCCGAGAGCTGCCCCTCGATCTGGGGCTTCAGCCCGAACCCGCGCGGGTAATATTGATGCTCCGCCAAGTCCCGTCCCTTTCCCTGTAAAGCGGCATCCGCCGATCCTCCGCCAGTATAGCCGATGCCGGGTTTTCACCGGGATCCAGGCGACAGCGCCTCGGTGTTGGCATCCGCCTGCAGCCGGAGGGCCTCGGAGCGGATCCGCTCCCCTAATTGGCTGGCTTCGGAATATCTTGCCGCATCGATCTCGCGTTGTAGATCGGCAAGGGCGAGGCGCAGGCCTTCCAGACGGCCCAGCAGGGCCTGCGCTCGAGCGTTTCCCTTCATCTCTCTGGCCCGGCGCAGGGCGATGATCGCGTCGCTCACCGCCATACCCGCGGTGTACCGGGAGTTGAGGGCCTCCTGCCGAAGGAGCCCACCCCGGGCTCGGGCCTGCTCACGGGCCCCTTCCGCCTCTCTCAGAGCTTCGCTCGAAAGCTCTTCCGCCTGGCGGAACGAGCGTGCGAAGAACCATCGCAAGCTCTGAGCGACACACTCCCGCTCGGCGCTCTCGGCGAGCTCGACGGCCCGCGCCATGGCCTCGGGGGCGAGGCTCGGCGCCTGCGCTTCCCGAGCTTCCCGCAAAGCCTGATCGGTTTTTGTTCTTCCCTTGAGGCATGGATTGCCGCATCCGGCGACCGAAAGCAGGCCGCAGGTAGTGACGATCACGAGAGCCCGACTCGTTTTCACTCTGGCGCTCCGCTCCAACTCCGCTTGCAGTTTGTCCTCGACTGTGTTCTATAATCCCTATGGTTTGTCCAGTGCAACTCTTCCCGCTTAGACTTCGGGACGAAAGGGGGTAGCGATTTGGCGAAAAAGAAACCAAAAAGGAAGGCGGCTAAGCCCCGCAAGAAAAAGATGGCCAGGAAGCCGATGAGTAAGAAGGCCTCCCCACGCAAGGGAGGAATGAAGAAGAAGGCTCCCAAGAGAAAAGCGGCGAAAAAGGCCGGGAAGCCGGCTTCCAAGAAGTCAGCCCCCATGAAGAAGAGGTCCGCCCCCAAGGCGAAACCCCAGGCTGAGCCGATGGCGCCGAGAAGCATGCCGCCGGCGGCACCCTACATGCCCCCGACTCCCGGATTATCCAGCGGCATGGGAAGCGGGATGGGCTGGGGCTCCAGCCAGGAAGGCCAGGAAGGCGAGGAAGAATAGCACCTCGAAACAGCCAATCCGAGTGGACAGGGGGGCACGACCCCCCTCTTTTTTTATGGCCGGAAAACCCTCCCCAATCCTGACTCGACTCCTCCTGGTGCTTCTCGCCATGGGCGCGGGACGTCTCGCCTCGGCGCAGCAACCTTGGTCAGACGAGCCGCTGCCGTCCCTCGATAAAGAATCGTCGTACCAACGCGCCTTGGAGTACCTGCTCCGATTCACCCGAGAAGACTTCTCGCAAGCCTCGCGTCTCTTCAACCGGCTGATCAAATCGGACCCGAAGGATCCGCGAGGCTATTCGGGCCAGGCGCAGGTCCGCGCGGTCAGATACCTCTGGGGATGGGACCCGAATCTCGGCAACCTGGAGAAGGGCGTCTCTCTCGCCCGTCGAGGCGTGGAGCTCGATCCCGAATCGCAGGAGGCTCGCCTGGGACTAGGCGTGGCTCTCATGGCGAGCCAGCGCTATAGGCCAGCCCTGGCGGAGATGGATCGGAGTGTCTCTTTGGATGAAAAATCCTTCCGTGCCCACTTGTTTCGAGGGATGATCCTGCGTGGCTTGCGACGTACCGCAGAAGCCCGGAGGGAGGCGGCGCGGGCGATCGAGCTGATGCCTTCCTCCCCGGTCGCGCATGCCCTCCTCGGAGATTGCGAGCAGGATCAGCGCCGCTTCACGCAGGCTCGGGCAAACTATCTCGTCGCGGCGGAGCTGGATCAAACACTGCTCTGGCCACGATTGGGGGTGGCTGCCGCCTATCAGCGGGAGGGGAAGCTCGCGGCGGCGGAGAAGGCCTACCTCTTTGCCGAGGAGGAGTTCCCGAAGGACGCCACTCGAATTCGCATCCAGGCGGCCTCCATGCTGGTGGCGGGAGAACGCTATGAGGATGCTCTGTCGGTTTACGAGAATCTCTCCGAGAAGGAATCGCCGAGCCCCCCTCTCCTTCGGCGCCTGATGCAGGCGGGACGCGCCTACTCCCTCGAGAAGCTGGATCGGAAGGAAGAGGCGGAGTACTTCTGGAACCAGCTGGTCACCGAGTTTCCATCCGATTTCGATGGGGCCTACCGTGACAGGGAGATCGTTTCCCAGGGATACGAGGCTCTATCGAAGATTTACGAATCGAAGGGCGAGTCCAGGCGCTCGATGGAGATGCTCAAGAAAGCGTGCGCGGCGCCGGGCATGCCTTACGACCTGTATGCAGGACTGGCCGAGAGACAGCGTGAGGGGGGATTGCTGGGCGATGCCGTCGCCACGCTTCGCCGAGGACTGGCCGGCACCCCGGACGGCCTGGACACTGTCACGGCGACCCAAAGGGCCCTGCCCATCCTACGAAGCGCCGCCGGCCCCAAGGGGACTTCGCGCATCCGGGCATCCGCCCTGGACCTCTTGGAGGACCTGGAAGCTCAAGTGGCGAGAGTCCCTGCAGCATCCCACACCCCCTACTTGAACCTGGCACGCGCGGCGGCGCTTCTCGGACAGGACAGCCAAGCAGTTGCCCATCTGCGGGAGGCCGTGGAAAAGGGATTCGTAGGCCTGGGCCGGGCCGCCAAGGATCCGGACTTCCAGTCTCTATCGCGGGACCCGGCCTTCCGGCAGATGCTGAAAACCCAATAGAATCCGCAAAATTTTGACCTGTGCGAGGCAAAAAATGTCCTCGGACGGGCTGCTGCGTCCAGATTACGGACAGCGTTACTCTTTCCCACCTGCCTCATAACCCCAGGGTGAAATGCTCGTTACAAGCTGAGGATTACAAAGCTGCGGAGATAGCTGCATTGGTACTTTTATTGCTTTACCTATACTTCGCGAGAGCTTCACATACTCGCAGGAGGTGAAGGAACGGTGAGAAACCTAGTGAAAGGGTTTTCGATTGCAGCCGCGGTTCTGATGATGGTGGCCTTCGCAGCCCCCGCCGCCGCCGACGCGTCCAAGGGAACCTGCTCGGCGCTGATCGGGAGCAACACGGTGCAATACGACTGTAACTACGTGGCGAAGGATTACGAGCTCGGCGCGCCTCTCACCTTGCAGCTCGACTACAGCTGTTCCGTCCGCTGTGGCGGCATCCTGGCCTTTGGGCTCAGCGGGCCCGGATACGCCCCCAGGGGGGACGTGGAAGGGCGCATCGTTTCTGTGGAGCGGGGCGCGGGCACGCTGACCTTCACGCTCCAGTTCGACAAGCTGCATGAGGACAAGAGCGGCAACGGAAACAGCAACGGCACGGCGTTCATGTCGATCATGCTGAACGTGGACGACGGCTCGGGTCGATTCAAGCCGACCAGCCTCCCCTTCAAGGTCCATGTCAACAGCAACGGCGGAAGCGCCGGCAGCCAGTAAGAAGCTCTCCCTCGAAAGACAAAGGCCCGGAGGTCCGACGACCTCCGGGCCTTTTTTTGTTCTCCAGCCGGCGTTCAGCGCTTCATCTGGAACGTGATCGGCTTTTCCAGAGTGATCGTCAGCTCGGTGCCCGCCTCGAGCTTCAGCTCGCTTCCTTTCGTCCCGGCCGCCACACCGGTTCCGATCGCGCCTCCCACGACGGCGCCGATGGCAGCGTCCTTGGTATCTCCGCCCAGGACCTTGCCCAGCAACGCGCCTCCGGCGGCGGCGCCGCCAATGGTCCCCGCCTTCTTGCCCGTGGACTTGGCCTGCTTGGCGAACGAGGCGGCCATCGATGCCGAGTTACCCGAGAGGTTGGTGATCCGGTCGAAGGAAAGGGTCATCGAGCCTCCCGATTCCTTGATCCCTTTCTTGGCCGGGACGACGTCGGTGACCGTGCCGTCGATCGTGGAGCCTTCCTGGAGCACCACGCGGTCCCCTACGATGACGGGCGCCAGCAGCGTGGCCTTGAACATGTCGCCGGCCTGATTGGTCCCGGAGTTCAGGCTCTGCTCGAGCTTCACTCTCAGGGTCGTGGCTTCCGGCACCATCACGGCAACGGTCTCCGGCGCGCGAGGGGCGGCCGGCCTCGGAGCAGGCGCGGCCGGAGCGGGACGATGCACAGGCTCGGAGGGAGCCGGCTCACGCGATGGCTCGGCCGGAGGGTTCTGATCCTGTTGATCGCTGGGCTGCGCGGCCGGCTCGTTCGAGGCCTCTTCGTTGTTCGCGGCCTGCTGGTCGGAATGCTGTCCGCATCCCAGAACGAGGCCCATCACCCCAAGCGCGAGAACGAGCAGGATGGCCAGCTCCCAGGACTTACCACGGATTCTTTCGGACATATTGTTCTCCTTCTGAAGCATTTGTGAGGGGTGGTTCCGGCTGCTTAGCCGGCGCGGCTCGAACGATTCGGAACTAGGGTCTCACGGCGATGGTCAAAGGCTGATCCAGGCGGATGGAGAGATGGGAGCCGGCGGGAATCTCGACCTCCTTCCCCTTCGTCCCAGCGGCGATCCCCGTGCCGATGGCCCCTCCTACGACCGCCCCGACCGCCGCATCTTTGGTGCTCCCCCCAAGGATCTTGCCGAGAAGTGCTCCCCCCGCCGCACCTCCCCCGACGATGCCGGCGGTTCTCTTGCCGGACCTGCTCGCACCGGTCAGCCTGGCGGCCATCGGGGCGCTGAAACCTGAGGGTGTGACGACTTTGTCGAAGGAGAGCGTCAGCGCTCCCCCCTTGTCCTGGAGGCCCTTCCTAGCGGGCACCACGTCGGTGACCTGGCCGTGAACGACGCTTCCCGCGGGAATCGCGACGCGCTCGCCGATCACCACGGGATCGCTGGTTTTCACGCTAAAGGTATCTCCGGTCTGGCTCGTCGAGGAACTCAGGGAATCATTCATGAGCAGGTGGATTTCGGTTCCCTGCGGGATGGTCAGCCGGGACACTTGCGGCGGCGCGGTCCTCGTTTTTGGCTGCTTGACCTCGCCGTCCCCGGAAGAGGCGCGACGCCTGCCGGGGGATGAGGACTCCTGGCGCGAGCATCGAGGGAGCGCAAGGCTCAGCAGGACGAGGGCAATGAGCCCTGTTCTTCCCGGAGCCTTGATGCCTTTGATGAAACCCAATCTTGCTCTCCAAACGCCCTCACCGGCGAAGAATATAGCGACTGGCTCTTGTCGTTTCAACGATTTTCGGCCTTCGTCCGATGCTTGACACCCCTTCGGACCTGCTATATAACCCCCCCCTCTTTCCGGGCGGCGGCTCCCCCGGAAAGGTGCCGGGCTCGGCGATCCTCGAGGACGCGATCGATTCCGTTGCCACGGTGAACATCTGCCACGCGCTCCGCGCCTGTACGGCATTTTGGATGGAGATCCATTATGTCGTTCGAATTCATCGATCAGGGCCGAGCGAAAACCCGAATTCTCGATCAGCCAGACGAGCGTAACGTTTTACGAGCGAGATGCTTGTGATGAGACATCCCGTCGTACCCCCGTTATGGCAGCCGTTTTGCTGTTAGTAAGCCGGGCCAACAACCACCACTCCGGCCCAAGCTGAGATTGAATCGATAGGAAGGAGGTGAGGCCGACGTAGCGTCGTTGTGCTTCGTTCCCCTCTTATGGGGAGGACGAAGACGAGAGAGATGATTCACCTAGTCAGATCATCTCTGTTGCGTCTCTTTGGTCTTGGGAAGTAACGCCTGTCGCGATGAGACACCGGGATTTGTGGACTCCGGCGACCTGGCGAGTCGATCGACCCGCGAGCTGGCATCGGCGGGTATGCCAGGTGGGGCGACTTGAATCGAACAACTCATGGAGAAACGACTGATGAAGAAGTTCCTCACCATGTTCCTTTTCGCGGCCGCTCTGGCCAGCGCCTTTTCCTTCATTCTCGCCGCCGAAGAGGATGACGCGACGATGGGGGAGAAGAAGTTCGTGCTCCACGGGGAAATCCGCCAGCGTGCCGATTACAACGACAATCTGTCGGACTTTACCAGCGATTCCCCCGATTCTTTCCTGTTCTTCCCCTACCGGGCTCGGATTGCGGCCGAGGGACACTTCACCAACGACATCGTCGGCTACGTCGAGTTCCAGAACTTCGGGTACTGGGGCGACGTCCCTCCGATCAAGGGCTTCCAGTTCGGTCCGGTCTTCGGCGACAACGTCACCGGCCCATCCAACCCTCCGTTCGGCCCCAACACCAACGTCCTCCAAAACGTCCAGAGCAATGCCGCCACCACGCTCAACGATGTCGAGCTCTATCAAGCGTACATCGGCCTCCACAAGATCGGCGGCACGATCTTCTCGCTGAATCTGGGCCGGCAGGAGATCGTGAAGGGAACCGAGATGCTGCTGGGCGACAACGATTTCTACAGCGGCGTCTCGCATGACGGCGCCGTGGGCTGCTTTGCAGCGGACCATTTCGACCTCGATATCTGGTGGACCCGTCCCTTGCAGAGCGGTGGACTCCTGGCGAATCCCGATCACCAGAGCGTGAACTTCTACGGCGCCTGGCTCGATTGGAACCGCTACGACAGCGGGCTCGCCTGGGCGGCCTACCTCCTCAACTACGAGGATGGAAGCAGCTCGCTCGGCGCGGACCGGCGGCAGTTTTGGACGATCGGCGGCCGCGCGGATCGGGAAGTGACCGACAAGAGCGGCTTCTTCTTCAACGCCGAGCTGGCGATCCAGAAGGGCGAGTACAGCAACGGTCCGGGTCTCGGCGATACGGGCGATATCAAGGCCATGGGCTGGGAAGGGATGCTCGGCTACAACTTCCACGGCGATCACGACAACCGCATCTGGATCTCCTACGACATGGCCTCCGGCGACGACGATCCGGCCGACACGGATGCCGAGTTCTTCGATCCTCTGTTCCAGGACTCGCACGGTCGTTATGGTCTGTCCGATATCTTCACCTTCAGCAACCTGACGGTGTGGAACATCGGGTACAGCATGATCATGAACGATCGGCACAGCTGGGGCGTCGACTACTTCAACCAGTCGGAGACCGAAGACCTCCTGGTCGCCGGCGAGGATCAGCTCGGACAGGAAGTGGATGGTTGGTGGAAGTTTCAGTACACCCCCAACACCCAGATCATGGCCGGTGCGGTGTGGTTCGATCCTGGCGATGCCATCG
>DASYRY010000142.1:0-3221 GCA_036004025.1 Candidatus Polarisedimenticolia bacterium
GGCCAGCGCCACGAGGACTCCCCCATCCACCAGGCGTCGCGCCGGGGGGCGATGGGTGGACATGAGGAAGAAACTCGCGCCGGGGATCAAGACGGCGGCGACACCGGCACTCGCCAGCCTCTCGATTCCCACGTCGGAGACGAATTCGAGGTGGTCCGCCGATGCGGCGCCCATGCGGGCCGCCAGCTCGGCTCCGCCGCCGGAAGAGAGCTGATCCGCGTGCAGGCGCGGCTTCATCCCATGGCGCTTGCCGGCCTCCAGGATCGTCTCGGTCTCCTTCAAGGTGAAGGCGCCACGCTCGCAGAAGACGTCGCAGTATCGGGCCAGGCGCTCTTCGGCCACGCGCGGGATCATCTCTTCGACCACTTCTCTGACGTAATCGTCGCGCCGCGCGCGGCGCTCCGCAGGCACCGTGTGGGCGCCCAGGAAGGTCGGAACGATCTCGACCGGGTGCGAATCGGAAACCTCCTTCAGAACCCGGAGCTGCTTGAGCTCCCCCTCGAGGCTCAAGCCGTAGCCGCTCTTGGCTTCGCAAGTCGTCGTGCCCCACTCGAGCATCCGATCGAGGCGGCAGCGCACCGCGCAGGCGAGATCGGCAGCGGCCGCCGCACGCGTCGCTTCCACGGTGCTGAGAATCCCTCCGCCCGTCGCGGCGATCTCCTCGTACGTGCGTCCCTCGAGACGCATGCGGAACTCGCCGGAGCGGGAGCCCGCGAAAGGGAGGTGGGTGTGAGGATCCACGAAACCAGGCAGGAGCGTCTTTCCAGACACGTCGATCCGGAGGCCCCCACTTCGCAGACGGACCTTCGAGGCCGCTTCCCGGGTCGTTCCCACGAAGATCAGGCTCTCGCCAGCGATCGCGACCGCGGCGTCCTGGAGGATCCGAAGCTGAGAAAGCGACTTGCCGGTGCGCCCGGTCGGCCCCGTTGGAGTGGCGAGCTCGGCGGCGTGCTCCAGGATCAGATCGGCTTCGAGCATGTCGGCTTCAGGAGCCGGGCGCGGTTTCCGTGGGCTTCTGCTTGATGAAGGTGAGCTTGTCGGCGATCTGCTCTTCCTGTCGATGCATCTCGAGGAGCTTGAGGTGCTGCTCGATCATGGACCGGAGCTTGCGCTCGAAAGTATCCCGCTCCAGCTTCAATCCGCGGATCGAGTCCTCCAGCTGGGAGACCTTCTTCTGGGCCTGCTCCACCAGCCGCGCGCCCCTGAGCTCCGCCTCGCGCATCACCAGCCGGCCTTCTTTCTTGGCCTCCTCCTTCATCTCCTCGGAAAGCTTCTGGGCGGTGAACAGAGTGTCCTTGAGGATGCGCTCGCGATCGGTGAGGTCGCCGAGCGTAGATTTGAGCTGGCCGCTCTCCTCCCGGAGCTTGCTCACCTCGTTGACGACTTTCTCGAATTCCTCCGAGACGAAGTTCAGGAAGGACTGCACCTCTTCACGATCGTACCCCCGCATCTTCACGGCGAAACGGTGGCCCCGAACGTCCAACGGCGTGATTCTCATGGCTGCTCCTTCTTTCCGGCGGCGGGTCGCTCACCGAATAGCGCCCGTCCGATCCGAATCAGCGTGGCACCTTCCTCGACGGCCACCTCGAAATCCTCCGACATACCCATCGACAGCTTCCGCAGGGAGACGTTGTCGAATCCGCGGCGATCCAGGCCTCTCGCCACCTCCGCGAGCTCCCGGAAGAATGGGCGGGAGCGCTCCGGGTCCGGATCGTAGGGCGGCAGGATCATCAACCCCGCCACCTTAATATGTCGCATTCCCTTCCCTGCCGCCAGAATTTCCGGCACCTCTTCGGGGCGGGCCCCATTTTTGCTAGATTCACCGGCCAGGTTCACCTGGATCAGGACTTCCAGGGGCTCGATCCTCTCCGAGGCGTGCCGATCCAGATCTCGCAGCAGCTCGGTCGTGTCCACCGAATGGATCATGCTGAAAAGCCTGGCCGCCTCCCTGGCCTTGTTCCTCTGGAGATGGCCCACCAGATGCCAGTGGGCCGCCGGGAGCTCGGCCGCCTTGCCCCGGGCCTCCTGCACCCGGTTCTCTCCGAACAAGACCTGTCCCGCCTCCATCGCCTCCCGGATGCGCGCCACCTCGACGGTCTTGCTGACCGCCACGAGCTGGACCGAGTCCGCCGCGCGCCCGCCGCGAAGCGCCGCGGCGGCGATCCGCCGACGGATCCCATCCAGCCGATCTCGAACCTCTTGCATCCGTTCACGAATCTCCGGAGAAGGAGAGCGAGGCTTGCCCCCCGCTCTGCAGGAGTGCCGCAACGTCGCCAGGAAGCGGCTCCGAGGATTGTCGTTCGTCCATCGCCTGGTTGGCGAGCCGGTCGGCCTCACGGTTCTCCTCGCGCGGGACGTGACGGAACGTCACCCTGGGGATGCGGACCACGAGCCGCCTGGCGGCGGCATGCAGGAGCTGCAGCCGGGGGTTCTTCACCCGATACTCTCCGCGCATCTGTTTCACCAGGAGCTGGGAGTCCGAATGAATGGTCAGATCGGTCGCGTCCCGCCGGAGAGCATGATGGAGAAGGATCAGGAGGGCGGCATACTCCGCCACGTTGTTCGTCGCGCAACCGAGGTAGCCGTAAAAGGCGTCTTTGTGCCCCTTCTCATCTTCGAGCAGCACGCCGATACCGGCCGGTCCTGGGTTCCCGCGGGCCCCGCCGTCGATCCACCCGGATAGAGTCTCAGGCCCCCTGGCCGGCGGGCGGCTCGGCACGCTTCTCCTCGAGATAGTAAAGGAAGCGCTTGCAGGACTCGCAGCGAAGAATCCCTTCGTCCCTGCGAATCAGCTGAACGACGCGAGGCTGGATTCTCACCGAGCAGCCCTGACACAGTCCCTGGACCACCCGCGCTACCGCCAGGCCTCCGCGAGAGCGCGAGACTCGATTGAATTCGGCCACCATGTCCGCCGGAATCTGCGCCTCGATGCCGCGGCGCTCCTCCTCGGCCTTCGCTTTTCTCGATTCGAGGTCCCTTTGCTCGGCCTGAAGAAGCGCCTGCGAGGCGCCGACGCTCTTGGTCTCCTCGGAGAGCACCTTCTCCTTCTGCCGGATCCCCATCTCCAGAACGTCGGAGGCCTCCATGGCCTGGAGGATGCGCGTGTCCACCGCATCCTTCTCGGACTTGGTGCCCTCGATCTCGTGGAGCATGGCGGTGTACTCCTTGTTGGTCTTCACCTCCATCAGCTGTCCCTGGTACTTGCTGATCTTGGCCTCGAT
>DASYRY010000143.1:0-3119 GCA_036004025.1 Candidatus Polarisedimenticolia bacterium
TCCAATTCGAGTCAGGGAACCGGACAGGAGAGATCGGCCGCATTATGCGGCTCGAAGGAATGGGTGTCAACGACGCGGAAGGATTGGGGCGAAGCGCGGCGGCCGGCGGTTCGGATAGACTCATGAAAACCGCGTGCTGGAAACCGGGGGATCCGTCATGGAACGGGGAAGGACGCGAAGATCGTCCGCCTTGAGAGGGACCCTTCGAGTCCATGGAGACATCGAGGCTCCCCGCGTGAACGCATGGAGCGAGGTCTTCGCGCTCGTCCGGAGGATCCCACGAGGACGCGTGATGACCTACGGCCAGATCGCCACGCAGCTGGGGAGCCGTCTGTCGCCCCGGGCGGTGGGTTGGGCGCTGCACGGCTGCCCCAGAGACGTTCCGTGGCATCGCGTGGTGAACGCCTCCGGCGGATGCTCGACCGAGAGGCTGACCCACCTCGCCCCCGGAATCCAGGAAGCGCTCCTGCGCTCGGAAGGAGTGAGGTTTCGTCCGAGCGGCACCCTGGATCTGACCGAGTACCGCTGGCATCCTAGGAGCGTCCGGCGGCGCAAACGCCGCGGGAATTCAGGCACGGCGCGCATGCGCGGTTGACTCCTCTCCGGGCGGAGGGGAGAATTTGGGCAGTCTCTCTCACGGATTCGGTAACCTCGGGCGCCAAGGAACATGCTCCGCCGGCCGGCCATCGTGCTGTCGCTCTGCCTCGTCCTCGCCGCCCCGGTACAAGCCTTCTCGGCGGAGGCCTCCGGGGGGACGCTTCAGGGTCGCGTCGTGGACCGGGACGGGCACCCGCTATCCGGCGTCACGATCGTCCTGGTGTCGGCGTCGGGCACGCCGCCCGAGCTTCTCCGGGTCAGCGACGCACTCGGCACGTTCCGGTTCCAGCGGATGGAGCCCGGCAAGCAATACCGGCTGCGAGTGAGCCTTCCCTCCTATCCGACGGTCGAGTTCACCGACCTCGAAATCGAGCCGGAAGGGATCGATCTCGGCGACATCGTGCTTCGCCCCGCCATGACGGAGCGGGTGGAGGTCCGTTCCGTCCCGGACGTGGTGCAACCCGAATCCGCGGTGACCCGGACGCAGATCTCTTCGGAATTCCTCGATGGCCTTCCCATCCTGGGACGGGACTATCAGGACATCCTCGTCCTGGCGCCGGGGGTGACCGACGTGGATCGCACCGGGAATCCGAACATCCACGGTGCCAGGGACACCGACGTGCTGACCCTGGTCGACGGCGTCAATACCAGCGACCCCTTCTCGGGACTCTACGGGCAGGAGCTGAACGCGGAGTCCATTCAGGAAATCGAGGTCATCACGGCGGGAGCCACCGCTCAATACAGCAGGGCCCAGGGAGGCTTCGTCAACGTCCTCACCCGATCGGGTGGCAACGAGTTCAAGGGAACCTTCAAGATTTTCGCGCGCAGCTACCGTCTGGACGGCGATGGCGCCGGGATCGACCCGGCCGAGCTCCATGGCGGTCTCGGGGAAAGAGAGGGACTCGAGGGCTTGAGGTTCACTGATCTCTATCCGTTCATCGCGCTCTCCGGTCCCCTGGTGCGCAACCGGCTCTGGTACTTCGTGGCGCCCGAGTTCGCTCAGATCGAGGACCCGGTCAACACGGGGACCCAGGCCTTCATCGCCCGCACCCGCTCCGTGAGAGCGACCGGAAAGCTGACCTGGCAGGTGGCTCTCTCCAGCAAACTGTCCCTCAGCGTCTTGTTCGACGACACGACCCTGGACAATCAGGGGGTGAACAGCCGCACTGATCCCGAGAGCGGCTATTCTCTGCGCCGGGGAGGCCCCACCTTCACGCTCCAGGAGATCACCCTCTTCAGCCCGGTGCTCTCTCTGGAAAGCTCCGTGTCGCGCTTCGATCAGGCCTTCTCGCAGACTCCCACGCTCGATGCGGACACCAACCGGAATGGGGTCCTGTTCATCGACGGCGATCGCTCCTTGGGCGGCGACCGGGACGGATTCTTCAGCCCGCGGGAGCGCGATCCCGGGGAGGACTTCGACGGGGACGGGAGATTCGACATCTTCGAAGATTTCAACCACAACGGCTCCCTGGATGCATGCTTCGTGAATACCCAGACAAGTCAGAGGGTCTGCTACGACGACCTGGACGGTGACGGAAGGGTCACTCTTCCGTTCGGGTGCGAAGGAACCCGGCGCGACGATTTGAACTGCAACGGGACGCTGGACCGGGAAACGGATCAGGACATGGATGGAATCGTCGATCCCTTCGAAGATTCCGGAATTCCTTGCAAGAATCCATGGCTCTGTCCGGGCGGGATCCTGCCGGGCACCCGCGGCAACGGGAGATGGGACACGGAGGACAGGAACGGCAACCAGCGCCTGGACACGCTGGGCGACTCGGGGTTCACGGCCTTTCCCTTCTGGAGCGACCGCAATCATGACGCGACGCCCGATGCGGGGGAATTCCAGGCCCCGCTGGCGGCCGATCGGGATTATCGGATAGGGCTTACCTCGAACCGGATCTCGGGACCCTTCTATTCTGGATACTCCGACGGGCGAACGCGGGATACCTGGAGAGAGGATCTCTCCCTCTTCGCCGCCGACGCAGCGGGCAGCCACGACCTCAAGCTCGGCGGTGTCTGGGAGCGGGAAAGGTTCTCCCGCATCCTCGAGCAGCGGCCGATCCTCCAGTTGAGCGGCTCGGATCGGGGTCTGTTCGCGACCGGACAAAAACTCGGAGTGCTGGTTCCGACGGCGCCTCGGGTTCGCAGCGACGCCTCGGGGGATCACCTGGGTTTCTACCTCCAGGACACTTACAAGCCCGTTCCCAACGTGACGGTGGGATTGGGATTGCGCTTCGACCGCGAATCGGTCGGGGCGTGGGGCTACGCGCCGTTCGATCCCGCCGCCGAGCGCAGGCAATTCGACGACCTTATGGCCCTTGCCGGGGTGGAGGTGGAAACCAACGCCGACCTGAATCGGGACGGCATCCTGGCGCAGGGCCTGAAGGGGGATCCCCTGTACGCCACCGGCGGCCTGCGCGAGGCGCAGGTCCGCTCGACGCTGGCAGCCGCGGCTCCGCGGCGTTTCACGCGGCACAACTTCCTGTCCCGTATCATCAGCGCGCGCCTGGCATCGATCG
>DASYRY010000144.1:0-1969 GCA_036004025.1 Candidatus Polarisedimenticolia bacterium
GTTCACCTTGTCCGGCTCCGAGCAGCGTGCCCTGTTGGGTGGCCGATTGCGGCAGGGGATCACGACCGAGCTGGTGGGGAACTGTGGCTACGGTCCCGCGCCGGTGGTACCGGAGCACTTCGAGCACCTGCGCACGGTCAATGGCTTCATCACTCCTGAAGGGGTGGAATGGTCCTGGCGGAGCTTCGCCGACTACCTCGCGTTGGTGGAGGCCCGCCGGCCTCTGCTCAACGTGGGAGCGCTGGTGGCCCACGGCGCGGTGAGGGTGGCGGCCATGGGGATGAAACCGAATCCGCCTACGACCGAGGAATATCGCCACATGGATCGCTTGATCCGAGACTCCCTCGCGGCGGGTGCCTTCGGAATCTCCTTCGGGCTGATCTACCCGCCGGGACAGTTCGCGCGCACGGAAGAGCTGGTGAAGATCTGCGGATTCGTCGCGGCGGCGGGTGGATTCGCCGCGTTCCACCAACGAGGAAGCGGAGCAAGCACCTGCATGGAAGCCGTGGAGGAGCTGATCGAAGTGGGGCGGGAAAGCAAGTGTCCCGTCCATCACTCCCACGAGGAGTCGGTCGGGGAGCAGGCATGGGAGCTCGTCCCACGCGTCATCCGCCGTGAGGAGGAAGCTCGGCGCCAGGGAATCGAGCTGAGCATGGACGTCATTCCGTACACGTGGGTCTGCACGACGATGCTTGCCCTGTATCCTCCCTGGGCGCTGGAGGGCGGGGTGGATGCGTTCCTGGCCCGATTGAGAGATCCGGGCACGCGCTCCAGGATGAAACGGGAGGTGGGCAGCGTCGTGCCCGCCTGGCCCCCCTGGGATGGAAACGGGTGGATCATGAATCTGGTGCGGGAAGTAGGCTGGGAGCGGATCCATGTGGGGCATGTCGAAAGCGCCGCCAACCGTGTCGCGGTCATGAGGAACCTCAAGGAGCTCGGAGAGATGCGCGCCCGGGATCCCTTCGACGCGATCTCCGATCTGATGCTCGAAGAAGGCGGCGTCGTGACCCAGCTCATCTTCGGCATCTCCGGAGACGACCGGACGGACCTGCCGCTCCTCCCGTTGCTCACCCATCCGGACCGCGCCCTGGTGAGCGACGCATGGGACATCGGAAAAGGGTCGCCCCATCCCGGCGCCTACGGCGCCTATCCTCGCGTCCTCGGCCAATACGTCATGGAGCGCCGGCTCCTGACCCTGGAGGAGGCGATTCGCAAGATGACGTCCCTGCCCGCGGCGCGGCTCGGCCTGCGAGATCGAGGCGTGCTCCGGGAAAGGACCTTCGCCGACGTGGTCGTCTTCTCGCCGGAAAAAATCCGCGAGAGAGCCACCTGCGCCGATCCGCGCGTTTTTCCGGACGGCATCGAGGAAGTCTTCGTCAACGGAGTTCATGCGGTTTCGCACGACGACTTCACGGGCGAGCACGCCGGCAGGGTCCTGCGCCGTGGAGAGATGGCGTGACGAGCCTCAGCCGGCGCATCGAAATCCCGGCGCTTCTCGTTCTCTTGGCGCTGGCGTGCGGAGGGCCCGCGGAAAAGCAGGCTTCGTGGAACCCGAAGCCCGCCATTCCTCCTGGCACCGACCTGGAGATGCTTTTCCATCACAACAACCTGGGGGTGGCGCATCTGGAGAGGCACCATTATCAGGAGGCCGCCAAGGAATTCGCGAAAGGGGTCGCGGCCCTGCCTGGCTGGGCGGACGGCCATGTGAACCTGGGCGTGGCGCTCCTGAACCTCCACGACAACGCAGGCGCCAAGAGAGAATTCCAGAAGGCCCTCGAGATCGCTCCCCGGCATCCGTACGCCCATTACGGGCTGGGACTTCTCAACAAGCAGGAAGGGAACTCGGATGCCGCCATGGACGAATTCAGGAAGGTCCTGGAAGAGGATCCGGAGGATCCCGAGACTCAGTACAACGTGGGTCTTCTTCAGGCGAGGGAAGGCAAGCATGCGGAAGCCGTGGCTGCGCTGA
>DASYRY010000145.1:0-4952 GCA_036004025.1 Candidatus Polarisedimenticolia bacterium
TGGTCGGAACCACCGCGAGGATGTTCCCGAAGGAGATCAGGGGGTTCAAGAGGGCCAGCAGGATCAGGGGAGACCGGGGGCGAAAGCCTGGATGCCGAATCATCGATTCGGATCCTCCACGTCCAGGGTCAAAAGCTTGTAGCCTTCGATGGCGAAATCGGTGGGAATCGATTCTTCGGCGATTCCCCGGGAATCTACACGCAGGTAATTCCCCTCCGTCTGCGGCCGTACCATGACCAAGGCCTTGGAGGGGGGCAGATCCGGCATTCGCGTCCCCTGGAGGAGGATTCCGTTGTCGGGACGAGTCAGGATGACGTAGAGCTTCTCGTTGGTCCGGATGTGGTTGATGAGCCAGATGAGCTGATTGAGATCTTTCGGGTGGAACTGCCCGGCTCCCTGCTCCTCGTTGCGGCTCACCGTCTGGCCGTCCCCCACCTGCAGGATCAGCTTCCCGGGCGTCAGCTCCTCGGGAATCGTCATCTCGAACGTGCGCGTGATGGCTTCGCCTCGATAAGGTCTCAGGGTTACCGTGAGCGGAACCCTCTCGCCGGGTCGGGCCCTCTCCTTTCCGCACCAGACCTGCTCCACCCGGGCGATTCGCCGCTCGTCGGCATAGGAAAGCTTCAGGTCGATGCCGCTGATTCTCGCCGGATGGTATTCGTTGTTGAGGATGAGGAGCGAGACGTAGGCCACGGTCCCCGAGGCGTAGTAGGGAGCGAGATCTCCGGAGAAGAGATTGTTCAGCTTGATGTCCTCGTAGCCGTCCACCTTCATCACCGACCCGTCCGTGACCCGCACGGTCGCTTCGCCGAGATCCTTCTGCGCGCTGCTCAGGATGGAGTTGAGCGCGGCATACAGGAGGTAGGGAGTCAGGAACGCGTCCTCCATCACGTCGAAGGTGAATTTCTGAGCGTGGGACTCCCCGTCAGTCATCTCGACTCTCACCGGGATGAGCCGGGCCGCCTGGGTCATGGATCCCGCGACCCCTACCGTCCGATCCTGTGAGATCGATCCGAGCTCACCGGAGGCGGGCGAGGCAATCTTGAAGGAGGACTCCAGGGAGGGAAGGATGGCATGGACATAGGCGCCGGCCAGGGGAAGCGACGTGGGTCCCAGATTCAAGAGAGGGTGTCCGAACCCCACGATCCGATCGCCGTCGCGGTAGGTGACGGTTCCCACGGCGCTGATCTCGACGTCCCCGCGGACGAGCTTGACCGCCATCGCCGACCCGGGCGACAGCTTTTCCCCGGACTCGTGCGACCGTCCCGTGACGCCCGCCTGTACGGGAAGCAGTCCGGTGGCGGCGAGATCGGGACGAAGCCGATCGAGCAGGGTCGCGGGGAATCCGGTGAACAGGACCGGAGTCGCAATGGGTCGAAAGCTGGCCACGGGCTCGGCTTGCAGTCCCGCAAGAGTGAAGTAGTGCTCGAAGTGCCGTACGAGGTCATCGCTTCGGTAGAGAGCGGAGATCGGGGACTTTCCGGAGAGGATGGGGGCGGTGCGCGATCGTCCGGGCGCCGAGCCGCCTCGACGCTGCACCTCGAGCATCTCCTCGATCGGAGTGACTCCCGCAATCGCCTCCTTCGAGAAAGCCCAGCTGTAAGCCACGGCGCCGATCACCCGTCCGCCGACGTAGATCGGAGAGCCGCTCATCCCCTCCTGGACTCCGGTTCGATCCACCGGGTCCCCGCTCAGCCGCACCAGGATCAGGTTTCGCTTGGGTGCGATGTTCTCCATCAATCCGATCACTTCCGCGCCGAAGCGAGAGATCTGGTTCCCCTGGAACACGGACCTCCCTTCTCCCTTCATTCCCACCTTCACCTCGCTGAAGGGCAGAATGTCGTCGGCGATGCAAGGTGTGCAGGAAGCCCATCCCAGAAAGAGGCCCAGGGCCGCTGCGAGGCGGAGGATTCTTCCGAGCGACGATTGAGGCCGGATGAAGCCGGCGCGCGACATGGTAAAAAAGCGCTGCAACGGGAATCCTTTCATGAAGTACGAATGCACGGCATCCCTCATGATAACACAGAGTTGCGTCGGACCCTACATGAGAGGAGGGACGGGGATGGCCATCAGGTCCAGGAGGGTGATCATGCGTCTGCGGAAAAGATGAGTCAGGAGAACTCTGCCACGCCGGCGGTCCGGATCGGTCTCCTGCAGAACCGGATGGCGGTGATAGAAAGCATTGAACTTCTGCGCCAGGACGAAGGCATACTTCGCCAGAGCCGAAAACTCCAATCCTCCCAGGGCCTGCTCCACCGTGAGTCGCTGCCGTCCCAATGCGCTGAACAGATCCCACTCCTCCGAGCGGAGATCTTCTTCGAGGAAGCGGAGATCTCCTTGACTCGCCCAGCCCGGAAGCTCGCCGGCGTCGACGCCCAAAGACGCGGCGACTTTGGCGAGAATGCCCGCGGAGCGCACCACGGCGTACTGGACGTAGGGCCCGGTCTCGCCATCGAAGGATAGCGCGTCTGCGAAATCGAAGGCGATGATCTTGTTGCGGGTGAAACGGAGCATGTAGTAGCGCAGCGCTCCCACGGCGATGTCGCGCGCGACGGCCTCTCTCGTCTCCAGGGGAAGCTCCGGGTTTCTCGCCGTGACTTCCTCGGAGGCGCGCCGGGCGAGATTGTCCAGGAGATCATCCGCCTTCACTCCGATTCCCTTCCGCCCGGACATCTCGAGGACGCTTCGTGACGATCCCTCTTGGCGCGAGGATAGTCCCATGTCGGCGGCGCACCCGGCCGAGAGCGCCACCATCTCGTACGAAAAGTGGATGGAGTGCTCGGCGTGGCGCGCGTGCCCCAGAAGACGCAGGCTCTCCACGACGATGCGCTGGAGATAGGACTGGCGCACGTCGATGACGTTGTAGATCGTCTCTCCCCCTCCGAACGGAGGATGGCTCGGCTCTCCGTCCTTGCAAGTCGTCCAGAGCACTTTGCCCCCGGGATAATTCAGGAACGGCTGGTACTCGAAATCCAGGCCCAACGCCCCGAATTTCCAGAGCTGGTAGGCGATGTCCTTGCCGACGTAGGTCACGGTCCCGTTGGAGCGGACCAGGATCTTCTCCCCCTCCGCCAGATTGGCGAATTGGGGATCGCCGGAGAGCTCCATCACCCAGCAGCCAGCGTTCTTCCCCTCGCGCGATAGGGTCACCTTTCCCGACGCCTTCAGTAGCTCGAAGGCCTTTTCCCAGAAGCGGTGGGCGAGAATGTCGCTTTCCTTGGGAAGGAGATCGTAGCGCACTCCGATCCGGTCCATGGTCGCGAGGTGGCGACGGACGATCCGCTCCGCGAGGAAGGCGGCGATGGCCGCGACAGGCGACGTCCCCTCCTCCATGGCGCGCAGGGTCTCTCCCCGCAGCCGTTCCTTGAGGCTCTTCTCTCCCGGCGCGGAGGGCTCCGGCGTGCGCTCGTACATCTCGGAGACGCGTGCGTAGAGATCCCAGCAGTAATGGTCGAGAGGTCGCCCTTCACGCTCGAGCCGCGCCGCCAGAGAGCGAACCCCCTCAAGGTCGAGCTTCTCCAGATGGGTGATTCCGATCACGAGATCGGCGACCTGGACTCCCGTGTCGTCGATGTAGTTCTGCACCTCCACGCTGCGCCCCAGGAAGCGCAGGCAGCGGGCCAGCGTGTCCCCCAGGGCTGCGTTCCGGAGGTGGCCGATGTGGGCCGCCTTATTGGGATTGATGTTGGTGTGCTCCACGATCACTTTTTCGCCCGTCGGCGGCGCGGGGGGGGCTTGCAAAGACTCGACCAAGAGCTTTGTATAACGAGGCCGATCGAAGAAGAGGTTCACGTAGCCCCCTCCCGCGACTTCCGCCTTCCGGATCCCGGGCACCTCGGCGAGAGCTTCCGCCAACTCCATGGCGAGCTGGCGTGGAGGGCGCTTCAACCGCTTGGCGAGATCGAACGCCAGAGGAATGGCGAGATCGCCCAGATCCGAGGAGGGGGGAAACAGGAAGCCCCCGGGTTCTGGAGCGACGGAGTAGCGCTCCCGCACGAGCGCGGAGAGCCGCCGCGACACTTCTTCCTTAATCCATTCCATGGGAAAGCCTCGTGGAGTCCCGGGATCGCCTGAGGCGCCGGAAGTATATTACAAGGCGCCATCGCGACAGCAGGCGGAAGATACGGCGCGCCACGCGCCATGCCAGGCCGGCAAGGAGAAGCGAGCCGGCCACCATCGCGAATGCGAGAACGCCAAGGATCCGTTTCTCGCGGCGCGCACCGGCAACGGCAAGATAGAGTCCTCGGGAAGGCCACGGCAGGAACCGGCCCGGCCAGGATGGCACGAGCTTCCAGAACAAGGCGTTGCGGTTGGCGACGAAGCGGCGGACGCCGAGATCGGGCAGCGCGCGCGCGGCGCCGTCCAAGGTCAGCACCCGGACGTCGTCCTGTGAGTTCACCCAGTCGAGCAGATCCCCTAACCGGGAGAGGGTGAAGGTCCCGCCTTCCGGATCCGCCTCCGTGAAATCGTAGGCGTGAAAGAGCGTCACGACCACGACGGCCTCTCCCTTCCTCGATCGGGCCTGCATCAGCGCGGATCTCAGCTCATCCAGATCGCACGTGCGGGGAAGATACGAGAGTCGGGACCGCGCCGGGGCGGGGCCCCGGCGATCCGCGGAGAGGGTCCGGAACCCCGATGCCTCGAGAGCCTTCAGCGTGCTCGCGTCGTAATTGTTCCACGGCGGGATGAAAGTCGTCACCGTCGTTTCCAGATCGGACTCCAGCAGGACCCGCCCCTGCTCGAGCTTCCGGCGCTGCGCCTCGGGATCCGCGCCCGCGAACTCGCTGTGGTAGCCCGCGAGACCCACGAGGCCTCCCAGCTTCGTCCGCCTGGTCTGGTGCGCGTAGCCGTGCAGCGCCACTTCCACGCCGCCCGTACCGAGGGCCTCGCGGAGCAGTAGGATCTTCTCCTCGGGCAGGGGAGAACCCTCCTGCGGCGAAGGGTCGAAGACG
>DASYRY010000146.1:0-5298 GCA_036004025.1 Candidatus Polarisedimenticolia bacterium
TAATGCTCAAGAATCGATGTGAATCCAGGTATCCCACGGGCCGCGAGAGTGCTGATCGGGCCGGCCGAGATGCCATTGACCCGGATCTGACGGGGTCCCAGATCGCTCGCCAGGTATCGGATGCTGGCCTCCAGCGATGCCTTGGCCACACCCATCACGTTGTAGCGGGGGATCGCTCTCAAACTGCCGAGATAGGTCAGGGCCAGAACGCTTCCTCCTTCCTGGGGAAACAGCGGGGCCGCGGACCTCGTCAGCGCCACGAGAGAGTACGCACTGATGTCGTGCGCCAGACGGTAGCCTTCACGCGAGGTCTGCAAGAAATCCTTCTCGAGATCCTCCCGGTTCGCGAAGGCGACGCAGTGAACCAGAAAATCCAGGCTCTCGAAATCTTTCGCGAGGGAGGCGAACATCGATTCGATTTGAGCGTCCTCGGCGACGTCGCAAGGGTAGACTGCGGAATTGGGAAGGGTCGAGGCAAGCTCGCGGACGTTGGGCTCCAATCGTTCGCCCTGGAAGGTGAAGGCGAGGCGCGCTCCCTCCCGGGCCGCCGATTGGGCGATCGCCCAGGCGATGCTTCGCTTGTTCGCAACCCCGACGATGAGCCCCTTCCGATCCTTCAACAGCATGGCAGCCCTCCGGCGACGGATCCGCAAGCCTAGCTTGCGGCGGTCTCCTCGACTCGGAAGAATTCCTTTTCCGAGATTCCTTCGTAAATCTTGCCCAGGACCTCCCATGCCATGACGGCCGCGATGCCTCCGTCCTTCACCGTCGTGGCCCAGAGTCTCCGCATGTCGAGGGGCTGATCCTGGAAATCGCTCAGCACGCGGGAATGGGGCGCGGCTCCGCGCCAGGGATCGCACCGGCCGGCGTGGACCACTTTGACCGAGGGAGCTCCCGGTTTGTCCTTCGTGGTACACCAGACCACGAGTCCCTCGGAAAGGTTCTCGATGTCGCGATTGCAGGTTTGGCAGGGGATTATTTCTCTTACCTTCACGCGTCGCTCCGTGATGGGTCGTGGATCGTAGCTCACCCTTCGGGGGAGTGCAAACCCCGCGCGTTGACGCGACGCTCGACCCCTCCCTATACTAGCGCCGCTATCCACCCGCTTCTCCTTCAGGGAGCCGACTCTTGATTGCCCGTCTGTACCTGTCTGGAATCGTCCTCTGGCTGTTGTTGGTGCTGGGTCATGCCTGGATTCGGGCCCGACGCGAGGCATGATTCCCAGGGGAGCCCGCTCGACGTAAGACGCGGGTCGCGCGTCGAGCTGGACATCGTCGATCTCGCCTACGGAGGATCCGCGGTGGCCCGGCTTCAGGGCCTCGTGGTTCTGGTCGATCGTGCTCTTCCGGGCGAGAGGGTGCTGGCGGAGATCACGCACCGCTCCAAGCGCTTTGCCCGCGCGAGAATCCTGCAAATCCTGAAAGCCTCCCGCGATCGGACGGAGCCTGCGTGCCGGCATTTTTCAGAGTGCGGGGGATGCGCCTACCAGATGCTCGACTACCAGGCGCAGCTCGTGGCGAAGCGGCAACAGGTCAAGGATCTACTGGAGCGCGTGGCAAAGATTCCATCCCCTAACGTCCTTCCCGCCTGGCCCTCCCCGCAGAGTGTCCAGTACCGCAGGCGGATGAGTTACGCCGCGCGGGAGGATGAAGAAGGCGGGATTGGGCTCCATCACCACACGATCAAGATGAGCGTGCTGGAGGTCCCCCACTGCGAGTTGCCGCTGGAGACCCTTCAAAGAGCCTACCGAAGAATCCTCGAGGATCTCCGATCCCTGCCCCACGGATCCCGGCCGCGCCGGGTCGAGCTCCAAGCCGGAGCGGCTTCGCGCGGTCCGGTGGCGGTCCTGCAAGGCCGCGGTTTTCCGTCCCGCGAGCTGCGCAAAATGGCCGGTGCCTGGATCCTGCCCGAGGGTTTCCTTCAGGGCGTGGCCTGGATGCGCGAAGAGTCGCGTTTCGGACCGCGGGAGCGCGGGCCTACGCTTCTTGTGGCGGGCGATTCCGAGATCGAGGAGATTCTCTCCAGCTTCAGGCTTCGATTCCCCGCGGGGGTCTTTTTCCAGGCCAATCCGCCGCTCGCAGGAAAAGTGTTCGAGGCCATCGCAGAAAGATGCGGTGCGGGAGAGATTCTGGAGCTCTACGCGGGGGTGGGCGCGCTGACTCTCCATCTGGCCAGGGGAGGGAGAAACGTCGTGGCGGTGGAAGGGAGCGCGGAGGCGGCGCGGGCCGCGCGCGACAACCTCCTGCGCAATGGGGCCGGACCTGTCGAGATCGTCACCCGCGATGTCGGCGAGGCCCTGGAGGAATGGACGCGGGCGTCGAGACAATTCGAGACCGTCGTGCTCGACCCTCCGCGCTCCGGGCTCCCCAAGGGCGCCGCAGTGCATCTCTCCGCGCTCTCGCGCTCGAGGATCCTCTATCTTTCCTGCGATCCCGGCACGATGGCCAGAGATCTTCGGGCGATCCTGGAATCCGGAAGCTGGCGGCTGGGAGAAGTCCTCCCGGTGGATTTTTTCCCACACACCGCGGAGATCGAGTGTCTCGCGGACCTCGTTCCCGCTTAGACCCCGCGCTCGCGGATTTCTCCCGCCTGAAGAGCATCGTAGAGCGCGGCGTAGGTCTCGAATTCCCCCTGGCCCGAGAGCCTGGAAATCTCGCCCACCGTGCGGGTGCCGTTCACCAGCGCGAGGACCTTGCGTTCTTCAGGAGAGGCGTCCTGCTCCCTGCCGACTCCGGGAAGTCTTCCAGGCACGGGCTCGAGAAGCTGGGTGGCATCCCGGATTCTCGTGGCGTACCGGTTCCATTCGTCGAGCCGCCGGATCCCCTCCATAACGATCTTGGTGGTGGGGACCGCGAGCATGATCTTTTCACGGTTTTCCACCTGCCCTTCGATGAACTCGAAGTATCCGCTGGACCACTGGAAGAGTCCGTAGACGATCTCGAGGACCTGATTCTTGACCGCCCACCAGAGCTGCTCGGTGGTGATGTAGCCCAGGCGGACCAGTACCTTCCCATGCCGGGTGTCCCGGGTGATTCGCCGTGAGGATTCGGCGTTCTGCTCCTCGGTGATGAGACCCCGCCGCACCAGAAAGCAGCCCAGGTTGTCACGCACCGCGTTGGACCGGGCGAAGACAATGTCTCCTTGCTCCCAGAAGACACTGCGGCTGTCGGCGCCCTGGGTGCAGCGAAGGACACCCGTCTTCTTGGCCAGGTTCATCATGGATATGACGTCCGCCAGCGGGATGGAGCTGAGGTCACCGGTGAGCACGGGCTTGTTGGTCAAGGAATCTCTCCGTGGCGCGCATCTTAGAGGCGGGCCTGGAAGGTGTCAATTCGGAGCGCAGCCTCCGCCCTTGCTGCACCAGGGCAGCAGCCGGTCCCGGTAACCCCTTGACGGAAAGCGGGTCTGTCCGTACAGTTCAATCAACGGAGGTCGGAGGGCAGGACTCGCGAGCCAATCACGCTCCCCAGTCTCGGTTGACAGGGTTCGGGCGCCCAGATAAGATTGTTTTTCAATACTTAAGGATAGAGTAACTCTCACCCAAGACAGCTTGAGGCTCGCCCTCGGGCAGGGGGAATGTAAGTGCCTAGACGAGTGGCCTTGCTCCTGATCCTGGCCGCCGCCGTGATCGGGGCGACGGGATGCAAGAAATCCGAGGGAAGCGATGCCGCCAATCCGTTCGGCCCTCCCCCGAAGGTCTCCGAGGTCTCGATCACCAAGGTGTCCAAGCACTTCGACTGCACGAATGATATCGCCCTCTGTTGCGTCGACCCCCAGAATGGCTGCACATGCTGCTGCGTCCCGGACACACTGAATCAGACGATTGCCGACGTCGATCTCGTCCAGGTCTCCGCGCGGGTGGAGGATCCCGACGGGCTCGCGAATATCCTCGTGGTCCTCGTTACGTTCCTGGATCCTCCCCGATCCTCCTCCTCATCCGGGTCGGGGACGAACCAGATCAACTTGGAGCTTTGGGATACCGGCGGCACTCCCATCGGGACGCAGCAAACCCCAAGCGCCAGTTACCCTATCCACTCGGGGGATCTCACCGCGGGGGATGGAATCTACACGCGCAACTTCTACATCCTCGCCACGGGCTCGGGAACGGTCAATCCCGGCACCTGCATTCAGGACACGGAAGTGCCTCAGATGGGGGGCACCTTCTCCCAGTACAGCAGCTCCGTCACCTTCGGGGCTACGAATCTCATCAATTTCGAATTCTTCGCTCAAGCCGTGGACCGGTCTGGCAACATCGCGAAATCCTCTGCGACCACCCTGCCGATCGCCCAGTCGGAAGTGATCCTGAATCAGGGCCCCCGGCCCTGCGGTGCTCCTAGCGGAAACGGGGGCTGTCTCCCGGGTCCCTGAAGATAACGTCCCCCTTACAACTCCGACTTTCGAGCGTGCCCGTGTCTCCTGGGTCTTGGCGGAGTCCGATAAAGCCGGAGCCATTCGGCTGCGTTCTCTCGTCGCATCCGACCCCCTCGCAGGAGAATCTCCACCATCTCCATCGCAAGGATGTGGTGGACCTGCTTCAAGTGGCGCGGCGCGTCTCGCAGGACTCGAAGGTGGCCCTCGAGCGTGATCCGGTCTCCGCGCACCAGCGGACCCGTGAGCGAGTCCGCGACTCCAAGGCGCAAGGCGTTGTCGATCGAGGCCAGAGCGAGTCTCAGAAGCGCACGCCGGGACCGCCCTCTGGCGACGCCCGCCCGCTTCTCCAGGAGCGCCGAGGCCATCGAAAGCAAGGTGAGAAGGTACCCTGAAGCGAGGCAGGCGCTGAGATGGTACGCCGGCTTCGACCCTCTCGGAATCTTGAGAACATGTCCCTTCATCTCCCCGACCAGTCGCGAGGCCAGCGCGCAGGCCCGAGGGTTCCCTTCGAGTCCGAAAGTGACGCCACGAAAGGTCCCCATCGCTCCGGCTGCCTTGGGAAGACTGGTGAGCGGATGGAAGGAAGCGACCAGGGCTCCGGCTTCTTCCAGGGATCTCAGCACGGACGACGGAAGAGCTCCGCTGGTATGGAAGGCGAATCGTCCGCGCCACGATAGACGGTCCGCCCATTGCCGCGCCACCGCTTCGATCCGGGCATCGGGAACCGCAAGAATCAGGACATCGAAGTTTCGCCCTGGCTCTCGAGGGGATGCAGGAGAGGGGACCCGCAGAAGTTTTCTCGCGTAGGCGCTCCGGGAGGACGTTCTCCCCTCCACCCCCACGCAGCGATGCCCCGCCCGGATCAGGGCGGAGGTGAGACTCAGACCGACTGGACCGGGTCCCACGAGAAAAAAGCCGAGCTTCCTC
>DASYRY010000147.1:0-3095 GCA_036004025.1 Candidatus Polarisedimenticolia bacterium
GCCGGACAGGTTTCGATCAACTAGCTAATTCCGTCGACCCGCTACACTCTCTACCCCGCTGCTCACGCGGGGCCCGCAGGGGCCAAATCCGGACGGTTCGTGGTAGGCTCTCGCCATGATTAATGGAGCGCACGTGCTGCTCTACAGCGCCGACCCGGAGGCCGATCGGGCGTTCCTCCGTGACGTCCTGATGTTTCGCTGGGTCGATGCCGGCGAGGGGTGGCTCATCTTCAGGCTCCCTCCCGCGGAAGTGGCGGTCCATCCCTTAGAGAGTGAGGATGACCCGCCGGAGGGGGAGCATGCCCTGCTCGGGGCGGAGTTCTACCTGATGTGCGACGACGTGGAGGCGGTCGTCCAATCGCTGAAATCGAGGCAGGTCCGATGCTCCGCGATCTCGACGGCGCCGTGGGGGAAGCGGACCACCATCCGGCTCCCCAGCGGCGGCCAGATCGGCCTCTACCAACCGACCCACCCCACGGCTTACGATCTCGATTCGTAGTAACCCCTCTTACTTCCTCACGGCCTGCAGCACCGGACCCGGGTCGTAGACGGTCAAGCCGGTGGCCCGTCCGCCCTGGATGGTGAAGCGCAGGCGCACCGATTCGGCGCCCGCGGGGTAGAACTCGTAGTCGCCACGGTGAAACAAGAACCTGCGCGTCCCTCCCGTGCGGGCGATTCCGAGCAGGTTGTCGCTGAAGGTGACCTCGAAGCGATCTCGCGGCCCCTTGCCTAAGCTGTAATCGCCGCACAGCATCTTCACCTCCTCATCGGAGAGCGGCTTGAGCGCGATGCGGTTCTCGGGACGCTCCAGCGGCTCCAGAAACGCTGCCACCGCTGCCGCCGGCTCGCCTCCCGCCTTCGCATGGGCGAGCAGCGGGATCCCATGGGGACCCTTCACCTGCTCCACCCCCGGCAGAGCCGCCACGATCGCCTTGACCACCTCGAGCTGCCCGAGCATCGCCGCCGAGAAGATCGTCGGCGGCGCGCCGTTGGCGATGAGCAATTGGGCGATTTCGCGCTGGCCCATGTGGGATGCCCCACCCAGGGCCGTCTCCCAATCCCCGAAGCCCCAATCCCACGAGGCGCGCGCCAGCGTCGGATGACTCTCCACCAGGGCCGTGACCTTCGCGAGGCTGAAGTGCGACACCGCGACCATCTCGCGCGCCAGCTCCGGATCCTGGCTGGGATACAGCTCGTGCACGCGGGTGGCTTTGGCCGCGCCCCCGTAGGGAGGCTCCGCCGCCAGCGTCCGCAGCGAGCCGGGCAGAAGCAGAGGGGTAAGGAAGGCGGCGCTCGAGGTGAGCAGCGTGCGGCGGTCGAATGTGTTCATGGTCTCTCCTTCTCGGTGTGGACGTGGCCTCGGTTGCGGGTCACCGACGGGAGCTCCGCCGGTGACACCGATCGGTCGACCGGAGAATACGCGCCCGCGAGGAGAAGTCCTCCCAGGTTTCGATGATCTGTGCGCCAGGATTGTTTGAGGAAAGAAGCGCGGAAGACTCAGCGCTTTACGAGCCGGTCTGAGGAGAAGCCGAAGCGGACGCAGGGGCTGAATGGAGAACCGATCGACTCACGGCGGTCGCGACGGCCTCGGCGATTTCCGTTTGCAGCGAGAACCAATCCGGCGCATCCCGCTCGAATCGGTTGGCCCACAGATGGACTTCGTCCTCCGCCCGGATCAGATGCACGAGGACCACGGTCCGTGGACCGAGATTCTGCAGCTGGCCGAGGACGACATAATCCGCCCGCAAGGCACGGCCGATCTCCTTGACGTCGCGGAACGATCGGGCGCGCTGGAGAATCGCGGCGTTTCCAATGACGCCCAGCCGGCTGGGTTGTAATCCCGCCAGCCGGGCGACGACCGCATCCGACAATCCGCGCGAGACGGGATCCAGCGACGCCATCCCTGTCTCGTTGTCGAAGGCGGCGACG
Organism: Candidatus Polarisedimenticolia bacterium; assembly: GCA_036004025.1. Lineage (GTDB taxonomy): Bacteria > Acidobacteriota > Polarisedimenticolia > Gp22-AA2 > AA152 > AA152. Next base: position 1,930 of record DASYRY010000147.1, read on the forward strand.
GCCAGGCGAATCGTGGGATCGACCATCGGAGAATGGGAACGGGCCCGCCAGAGGATGATGCCGTACCCGGTCAAGCCCACCAGGAGAATCACCACCGCCATCAGCAGGGAGCGGCGGGATCCAGGCGCCGCAACGGGCCGCGACGCTGCTTCGCCGGAAGTGGGGCCGGCTCCGGCGTCCAGCACCACCGGGGCGACGAACCGGAAGCCCCGGCGCGGGAGCGTCTCGACGTACCTCGGGGAATTCGCAGCATCGCCCAGAGCGCTGCGGACCTGGGCAATGCAGTAGGCGAGACCACGCTCGAAATCGACGAAGGTCCCGGACCCCCAGACGTGCTGTCTGAGCTCCTCGCGGGTGACCGGATGCCCCGATCGGGCCAGAAGGAGTCCCAGGACCTTGGTGGGCTGAGGCTCGAGAGGGATGCGGAAGCCGTGGCGGCGCAGCTCGCCGCTCTCCGCATCGAACTCGAAGGGACCGAACCGGTAGATCTGCTTGACCGACACAGCCGATCTCCCAAGAGCCGTGCCCCGGCGCGTCGGCCGGAGCGCTCAGCTCCCCTTGCGCTCCCGCGAAGAGAGAAGGTAGCGCCACTTGGCGCGCAGACTGTACATCTCTTGATAGGCGCGCCTTCCCCATCGTAGCAGGCGGTGGCGATCGTGAATCCAGAAAGGATAGCTCAAGACCTCCGGATTGAAGGAGGCTTTGAATTTCCCTATGGGGCTGCCGGCGGCACCCGGGAGGTGCAGGTGCGACATGCCGCGCGCTCCAAAGTACCGCATCGCCTCCCAGTAGAGGAGGTTGTTGGGACCGAGAGGATTGAACGCGGAGTCCGACGCCTCCGACCAGGCGAAAGCCTGGCGATCGTCGAAGATGAAGACCCCGGCCGCGGCGAGCTGCTCCCCCAGCCGAACCTCCAGCCCCACAGCCTTTCCCAGCGGATGCATCGCGTCCCACAAGCGGCGCAGCCTGCCGAGATCGTACGAGACCGTCGTCTTCTTCCTGGCGAAGATCGCCTCGACAAAGCTAAACATCGGCTCCAGAAACTTGGCGTCCTGGGCGATCCGGCAGACGAGCCCATTCTTCGACGCCTTGCGCACGGCCGTGCGGCACCGTTGCTCCACGCTCGCCCACATGAGGCTCTCCTCGGAATGAAGCGCGATGCGGTG
>DASYRY010000148.1:0-6510 GCA_036004025.1 Candidatus Polarisedimenticolia bacterium
GCTTGAGCGTTCAAGTATATTATGATCATGAACAAGCTAAGCAGGGAAGAACGAAAGCAGGTTGTGGCTGCCCTAGTGGAGGGAAATTCCATTCGGGCCACTTGTCGCATGACTGGAATCGCCAAGGGCACGGTCCTAAAGCTCCTCGTCGATCTTGGTCAGGCCTGTGAGGATTTTCAGCGGGCGGCTCTTGTAGGTTTGCATTGCCGCCGAGTGCAATGCGATGAGATTTGGGCCTTCTGCTATGCGAAGCAGAAGAACCTCCCTGCACGGCTACGGGGTCGGGCTGGATTCGGGGATGTCTACACCTGGACGGCTCTGGATGCCGATTCCAAGCTCATCGTGTCTTGGCTTGTGGGAACCCGCGATGCTGGGTGCGCCCATGAATTCGTGCAGGATTTGTCCGGGCGGCTAGCGAGACGGATTCAGCTAACGACGGATGGCCTCAAACTGTACCTGGAAGCCGTTGAAGGGGCCTTCGGGGCGAATATTGACTACTCCATGCTCATCAAGCTCTACGGCGAGACCCCGGAGCAGGAGAAACGCTATAGCCCGGCACGATGCATTGGGACCAAGACTCAATGCTGCTCCGGAGATCCCGATCCGCGGCACGTTTCCACGTCGTACGTGGAGCGTCAGAACCTGACCATGCGGATGCAGATGCGGCGGTTTACCCGCCTCACCAATGCCTTTTCGAAGAAGGTCGAGAATCTTGAGGCGGCCGTGGCGCTCCATTTTATGCACTACAATTTCGCCCGCATTCACCAGACGCTTCGGATAACCCCTGCAATGCAGGCCGGAATCACGGATCACGTCTGGACGCTGGACGAAATTATAGGGGTCCTGGAAGCCCGCGAAGAAAAAGCGGCTTCAAACTGACCCACTACCGAATTCAGGGGGTCGGCTCCACGCTCTTCGGGGTCACGACCGGACGCAGGATGAGCTGGTCGCTGGCGGTCTCGTTGACCTGGACCGAGGCGGCGGCGTCGAAATCCAGCACCACGTCGGTCGATTGGTCCCGAACGATCTTGAAATGAATCGGCACGTCCACCTTCCCCGATTCGATTTTCAACGACGCGGTCGTGTCGTCTAGGTAGACCAGCTGCGCGTCGGAGACCTCGAGGCGAATCCTGGAATACGCGCCGGCGGGGACCTCGTCGGTGCCGAGCAGATCCTTGGCGCCGCCGGTCAGGGTGAGCAGGTCGAACGTGGCGGGATGGGAAAGGATCACTAAGGGAGTTCCGTCCTCACCGGCCGGATCCGCCACCGTTCCATCGTCCGAAGGATAGAGCACGACGCTGGTAAGGGTCACGTTGACCGATTTCACGTTGGATAGGTCGATGGGGGCGTCGGTGAGGAACACGTTCACGGTTCCGTTCCCCCGGTCCATTCTCGCGTTCATGCTTCCCGAGCTGCAGCCCAAGAGGACTATGAGGAGGAAGAGACTCGCGGGAATCGCGCGTCCTACGGCAGGTGGGAGCTTGTTCATGAGGAACCTCCGGAGTGCCCCCGGGGCCCTGGGCGCTCGGGAGCGGACCTTCTCGTATTTGAGAGGCTAGAAGCTTAGCACACCGGATCTCGAGAAGACCAGACTGGATGGGCTTTTCGAAAGGAGGGCGGGGAGCCTCAAAGATAACGCAGCGGTCCCCAGAGGTAGTAGCGCACCAGCTCCACCGCGTCGAACAGGGCGTGACTGAGGCTTGCCGCGACCAGGTTTTTCCGCGCCACGTAGAGCGCTCCCCAGATGAGGCCGAAGACCCCGGCGATGATCGCTTCGTCCTTCCCTTGGATCCTATGGCCATAGCCGAAGAACAGCGCGAACAGGACGGCGCCCAGCCACGCCGGTCCCCACCCCCACTCAAATCTCCTGATAATGAAGGCGCGCTGCAGCTCCTCGCGGAATCCCCCCGCGAGGAAGACCACCACCAGGAATAGGCCGAGGTCCTGCGGCCCATGCATCAGCTCCTCGAGGACGTTGCGCTCGCCGCTATAGAGAGCCGGTAGAGAATGATGGGTGGCGGACTTGAGAAGGTAGCTCGCCAGGAAGATCGCGGGAACCAGCCAGAGCCCCAGGCGCACGTCCCGCCAAGCGACCCCGCCTTGTCCCAGACAAAGCTGCCGCAGCGATTCCCCGTGGCAGCGGAGCAACACCCATATGAGCAGCGTGAGGAAAAACGAAGAGAGCAGAACCCAGGCTGCCAGGGCCTGGACCGATCCCAGCGGATTCGAGAGTGCCGAAATACGGGACAGCAGCACCGCCGTCAGGGCGTCCGTGAGGAAGCCCAACCCCAGCGCGATCTCGAGGGTCGACAGGAGCCTGGCTTTCGCGCTGCGGGGACTCAACTTGCGGTTCCCTGCTCGGGGAGGGATGAGGCGGGAAGAATCGCCTTGGTTCGCGGGTGACGGCACGGTGCCATAAATCGGGCCGGGAGTATAGCAGAAGGCACCGAAACGATTGAAAAGACTTCGCTCGTGCCTATATTCCCTTTGTCGCCGGGGGTGTCTCTCCTGATTCCATAGGTGCGCACGATGTCGATTCGCTCAAAGCTTCTAGGCAGCCTTCGATTCGTCGCAACGCTCGTCCTTCCGGCCGCTTCGGCCGTCGTTTTTTTGACGCCCTCGCTCGTGGTCCTAGGAGAGGAGGGCCGGCCCCCGGCTTCCCGTTCCCGTGGAGAGACGGGCGAGATGCGAGGCTCCGTCACCCTCGGCCCGCGCCTGACAGCCCGCAAGGTCCATTTCAGCCTCTACCCCGACGTGAGCGGATCGTCTCCACGCCTGTCCCCTCCCGCGGCCGAAGAGGTCCGCAACGTCATCCTCTATCTCGATTCCAAGACTCAGGGCGGTGCGGACGCTTTCCAGGCCCCCGGGCCATTCCGGATGGAGCAGCGGGGCGAGAGCTTCGTGCCTCACATCCTTCCCGTGCCGAAGGGCTCCACGGTGGAGTTTCCCAACGACGATGTCATCTACCACAACGTCTTCTCCCTTTCGAAAGCGGCCTCGTTCGACCTGGGAAGGTATCCTCGCGGCGATTCCCGCTCGGTGCGCTTCGACCAGCCTGGGATCGTGAAAGTCTTCTGTCACATCCACCCGAACATGAGCGCCGTCATCCTGGTGCTGGATCACTCCCGATTCACCACTCCCGATGCCGAAGGACGATTCGCCTTTCCGGACCTCCCTCCTGGAAGCTATACCGTCACCGCGTGGCACGAGCGCGCGCGTCCCGTCCACCGTAACCTCGTGATCCTGCCTGGAAAGATTGCGACGGCCGATTTCTCCATCCCGCTGGAAGATGCTCCCCTCGGCGAATGAGACCTCATCCGGGGGCGCGGAGAAGCCTCGCCGCGGGCTCTCCGGTCTCGGCCTACGGACCCGGCTCGTCCTCTTCGGCACGCTCGTCACCCTGGTCACGATCGCCGGCTCCTTCGCGCTCCTGAGCCTCGAGATCCGCAGGCAGACACGCTCGCACCTCGCCGAGCTGCTGGCGCAGAACCAGAGGACGGTCCTGGCTCTCCAGAAGAGGAGCCTCGACGAGCTGCTCTGGACTTCCCGCCTGATGACCCACAGCCCCACCCTGCGCGCCGCCATGGACACCTACGAATCCGAGCGCCCCTCGGCCAGCGCCGGCCGCCCGGATCTTCTTGCGACCGTCCAGGCGGAGCTGGATCGGACGCGGGAGCTGCTCGAGAAGGACCTGGCGGTGATCACGGACTCTCAAGGGAAAGTCCTCGCCGCCAGCCCCGCCCTGGCAAGCGACCGAATCGATCGGCGCGCGTTCGCCGTGCATCCCTCGGTGCAGATGGCCCTGCAAGGGGGCTTGGCCGGCAGCTCCGCGTTCGGAGTGCTCGACATCGCGGGCGCCTCCTACCAGATCGGCTGTGTGCCGATCGTCCTGCAGGAATTCGTGATTGGCACCCTCACCCTGGGCCATCGGATCGATGAAAACTTCCTGTCGCTGATGCGCAGGACCTTGCAGAGCGACGTCATCCTGGTCCTCGGCGGAAAGGTGCAGGGAACGACTCTCGCCGCATCCCCTTCGGGGAGCCTTCCGGCGCCGCTCCTCGAGAGAGCGCTCGGAGAGGGCTCCACGGTGGAGCTGATGAGAACCGGGAGCGGCGAGTACGTGACCGCCGCCCTGCCGCTCGGCAAGGACCCCGCCGGCCATCCTGCGCTGCTCTTGCTGCTCAGGCCGCTCAGCGACGAGCTTGCGTCGGCGTCGCGCTCCCTGTTGTGGGCCCTTTGCGCCTGCGGCGCTTTGGCGCTGCTCCTCGCGGGATTCCTGGCGTGGAGAGTGTCCCGATCGGTGCTCGATCCGCTGGAGCGCTTCGTCGGCTTCGTGCGATCGGTGGCCGAGACCGGCGATCATTCGCGACGCTTCCAGGGCTCCGAGGAGAGCGCGGAGGTCCGGACCCTCAGCCAGGCCTACGGTCTTCTCATGGACTCGCTGCAGGAGCACGAGAAGCGCCTGCTGCACCAGGCGCAGGAGGAATTGGTCCGGGTGGAGCGCTTGAAGGAGTCGGAGAAGCTCGCCTCGCTCGGGCGCATGCTCTCCAGCGCCGCGCACGAGATCAACAACCCTCTGACGGGCGTCGTCGGGAATCTCGAGATTCTCCTGCGGTCCTCACGGCTCGAGGAGGCGGAGCGGACGAGGATGGGAAAGATTCAAAAAGAAGCTCATCGCATCGTCGGGCTCGTCCGCAGTCTCCTGAAAGTGGCCCACCGCGATACCGGCGTCCGGACTCTGCTGGATCTGCGCCAGGTCCTGGAGGAGACGGTGGCGCTCAGACGCCACGAATTCTCCACCGCGGGATTCGAGCTGCGCCTCGAAGTGCCGTCCACTCCGCTTCGCCTGCAAGGAAACGAGCTGGAGCTGCAACAGGTGCTCCTGAACCTCATCAACAACAGCTACGACGCGATGAAAGAGTGGGCGCGCGAGCCCGTCTTGTCGATCCGCGCCTCCCTTCAAGAGAGCGACGTGGTCGTGGTCGTCGAGGACGGCGGCGGCGGCATGAAGGATCCCTCCAAGGTCTTCGATCACTTCTACACCACCAAGGAAATCGGCAAGGGCACCGGATTGGGACTGAGCATCACGCACGCCATCATCCAGGGACACCGGGGGCGAATCACCGCGGAGAACCGCAAGGAGGGAGGCGCGCGCTTCACCGTGCGTCTTCCCGCCGCCATCGCCGAGGCTCCCCGACAGGTCCCCCCGCGCCCCGTCGAGGGGCCCGCTGCCGCGACCGCATCGCTTCCCGTCAGCGTCCTGCTCGTCGACGACGAGCCTTCGATCCTTGAGCTGCAGGCCGCCATCCTCACCTCGGTGGGGTCCTTGGTCGTGGGTGTCCCGACCGCTCAGGAGGCCCTCGCCCAGCTCCAACGCCGGCACTACGACCTGATCGTCCTGGACCTGAAGCTTCCGGGAGGGCAGACGGGCGAGCAGCTGTACCGGCATTTCGAGAAGAACCAGCCTGCGCTTCTTCCGCGCATCCTGTTCGTGACCGGCGATTCCGCGAGCGAGAGCACACGCGCCTTCCTGGAGCGATCGGGACGGCGATTCCTATTGAAGCCCTTTTCGGTGGAGGACTATCTCCATGCTCTTCGGGAGACTCTCGATGCGATGCGTCCCGCGGCCTGAGCGCCTGCTGCCCGCTTCCCCGCGCCGGCCAGATTCTCGCCGCCGATGGGTCGGCCTGGGCAGCCTGTTCCTTCTGATCTGTTTCTACGGCCGCTTCGCGATGGCCGAAGAGCACGTGCGGATCCAGGGTCTCTCCGATGCGGAGGTATGGAACACCGATCCGGACTTCTCGCGTCTGACCCGAGACGAAGGGGACACCGCGCCGCTCGGGCGGCTCCGTCTCTGGGCGATGGGAGATTTCGCGAAGGGGTTGCAGGGCTTCGCCCTGGGCGAGGTCGAGGGTGGGAGAGGCTCGGAGGACGGAGAGAGGGACACCGAGCTCCGGCAGGCCTACCTTCGCTATTCTTTCTCTTCGCCGAAGCGGCTCGTCCTGCAAGCGGGAAAGCTGACCCTTCCCTACGGGAACTTCTCGCGGCGCTACTTCTCCAGCTCCAATCCGCTCATCGGCAGCCCGTCGAACTACCCGATATCCTATCCGCTCGGGATCCAGATCAGCGGCGCAATATCACGGTTCGATTTCATGGCCGCCGTTCTGGATGGGCCGCTCACCCGGCAGTACTACGACTCCGAGCCTGAATCCTCTCCCCGGCCGGCCCTCATGGTGGGGGTGACTCCGATGACCGGCATGAGAATCGGCGGCTATTTCACGCAGGGGGAATACCTCGAGAAGATTGGCCAGAACTGGCTCCTCCCGGGGGACAGGATCGGGGAATTCCACGAGAAGGTCCTCGGATTGGACTTGCAGTTCAGCATGGGTCATTTCGAGCTCAACTCCGAGATGACTCAGGCTCGGCTCGAGGTTCCTTACGCGGGCGATGCGCGCGGCAGGATGGTCTACGCGGAGCCGAAGTACACCTTCTCGCCGCGCTGGTACGCAG
>DASYRY010000149.1:0-2552 GCA_036004025.1 Candidatus Polarisedimenticolia bacterium
TCGAAGCGACATCCACCCGGCGCGAGGCGATCAGGTCCAGCGCCACCAGCATGTCGGCGGGAGGACCGGCGTAGGAATGCACGAGGGAGATCTCGTCGTTCCAGAGATCGTGCAGAGGGACCGGGAGGGAGCTCCCGGGCGCCAGGGGAGCGAAAAGGAGAATGGCGCCTCCCCTGTCCACGCAGCAGAAAGCCTGCCGGATGGCGCCATGCGCGGCCGTGCAGACCAGGACCCGATCCGCGAGTCGACCGTCGTTCCCGGTCCGGATTCGATCGGGGACGTCGTCGGTCGCCTCCAGAACGAAATCCGCTCCGAAGCGCCTGGCCATCTCCCTCCTGAAGGAACTGGGATCGGTCGCGAAGATTCGACCGGCACCGAGCGCGCGCGCCAGCTGAATCTGCAGGATGCCGGAAACGCCGCTTCCGATCACAGCCACGCTCTCGCCGCGAGTCAGTCCCGCCTTGCGCTGCGCGCGCACGACGCAGGCCAGCGGCTCCACGAAGGAGCCTTCTTCGAACGTCACCGTGTCGGGGAGTCGGAACGTCCCTCGTTCCACGTTCTCCGGAGGCAGGCGGATGAATTCCGCAAAGCCGCCGGGATCGAAATGGGTGGAGCGCAGCGTCTCGCACGAGCTGTGGCGATCCGTCAGGCAATAGCGGCAGACGTTGCAGGGGACGTGGTGGGTCGCCACGACCCGGTCTCCCACGCAAAACCCGTGGACGTCCTTTCCCACCTCCACCACCGTCCCGGCGACTTCATGGCCCAGCACCAGCGGGGCGCGCCGGATCCGGTACCATTCCATCACGTCGGAGCCGCACAGGCCGCTGGCCTCCACGCGGAGGAGCATCTCTCTCGCTTCGGGCGAGGGCTTGGGCCGCTCCTCGATCCGGACATCGCGGTTGTTGTGATAGACGGCGACCTTCACTTCCGGCCGCCCCTCGCCTGGTCGTAGATCTTCCAGGCTTGATCCACGGAAGCTCCTTCGTGCACCACCGCCCTGATCGCCCGAATCATCCCGACCGGAGAATCGGATTGGAAAATGTTCCTTCCCATGTCCACGCCCTTCGCACCGGAGCGGATGGCGTCCCAGGCGAGGGTCAGGGCATCCCGCTCCGGGATCTTCTTTCCCCCGGCGATGACCACCGGCACGGGGGTGCTGCGCACGACCTCCTCGAACCCCTCGCAGTAGTACGTCTTCACGAATCGGGCCCCCAGCTCGGCGGCGATCCGGCAGGCGAGTCCCAGGTAGCGCGCGTCGCGCGTCATCTCCTTCCCCACGGCGGTGACGGCCAACACCGGGATTCCGTACCTTTCTCCCCGATCCACCAGCCGCGCCAGGTTCATGAGGCTCTCCCGCTCGCCGGAGGCCCCGACGAAAATCGACAGGGTCACGGCGCAGGCGTTCAGGCGCAAGGCGTCCTCCATCGCGACCGTCAGCCCCTCCGCCGACAGCTCGGTCAGGATGCTTGTGCCGCCCGAGACGCGCAGCACGATGGGCACGTCCGCCTGGGCCGGGACGCAATTCCGCAGCACCCCGCGGGTGAGCATCAGCGAGTCGGCATGGGGAAGCAGCGGATCGAGCGTTTTGCGAGGCTCTTCCAGGCCCGAGGTGGGACCCAGGAAATAGCCGTGGTCCACCGCCAGCATCACGGTCCTCCCGGTGGCGGGCTTCAGGATCCGGCTCAATCGATTGGAGATTCCCCAGTCCATGGCCGTGCGCTCCTTCTTCGGAAAGGTGCAGTGGGATGGGAAGTCATTCTAGCCGATTCTTCAGCGTCCTTCGGCGATCGACAGCACGGCGGCGCCTTGGATGGCGCCGCTTCGGACCGCTTCGAGGGCCTGTCCGGCCGACGCGAGCGGAAAGGCGGTCACCCCCATTCGGAGCGGAATCTTCGACGCCAAGTCGAGGAACGTTTCACCGTCCCGGCGAGTGAGGTTGGCCACGGAGCGCAAGACCCGCTCTCCCCAGAGCAGCTCGTAGGGAAACGAAGGGACGTCGCTCATGTGGATTCCGGCGCACACCACGCTCCCGCCCCGTCTCACCGCGCGCAGCGCCAAGGGCACGAGCGACCCCTCGGGGGCGAAGAGGACGGCGGCGTCGAGCGGCTCCGGAGGCATTTCGTCCGAGTCGCCCGCCCATTCCGCGCCCAGAGACCTCGCGAATTCCTGCTTGTCGCGATCTCCCGGTCGCGTGAAGGCGAAAACCCGGTGGCCTTGGTGGGTCGCGACTTGAGCGACGATGTGCGCCGCGGCCCCGAACCCGTACAAACCGAGGCGCGCCGCGTCCCCCGCCATGCGCAGCGCACGGTACCCGATGAGTCCCGCGCACAGGAGGGGGGCCGCTTCGAGATCGGCGTAGCGCTCCGGGATTCGGAAACAGAACCGCTCGTCGGCCACCACCCGCTGCGCGAAGCCCCCGGGCAGCTGGTAGCCGGTGAACCGGGCCCGATCGCACAGATTCTCTCGTCCGTTCCGGCAGTGCTCGCACGCACCGCAGGTCCACCCAAGCCATCCGACGCCGACTCGATCGCCCTGTTTCCAGCGCCCGGCTC
>DASYRY010000150.1:0-5075 GCA_036004025.1 Candidatus Polarisedimenticolia bacterium
ATCCTTGTCGATGACCGCCTCCACCCCTTTCAGCCGCCCTTCTTCGGAGCGCCACACAGGGATTCCTCCTCCCCCGGCGGCGATCACCACCCAGCCCTGATCCAGGCACTCCCGGATCGCCCGAAGCGCCAGGATCTTCGCCGGTTTCGGGGAGGCGACGACCTTCCGATATCCGCGGCCGGAGTCCTCCACCATGAGCCAGCCTTGCCGCTTCATCAGGTACTCGGCGCGGTACCGGGTATAGAAGGGGCCAATCGGCTTGGTGGGCTTGCGAAACCCGGGGTCGGCTCGATCCACGAGCACGGGCGTCATCAGGCAGACCACTTCGTTTCGCAGCCTCTTCTTCTCGAGCGCATTGACCAGAGAGCGGGCGAGGAGGTAACCGATGCTCCCCTCGGATTGCGCCACGCAGACATCCAGGGAAACGGGCGGGACCTTGGTGACCGCTTCCTCGACCTGGATCAGGATGTTCCCCACTTGGGGACCGTTCCCATGGACCAGCAGAAGTGGGCCGCGCTCGACGAGGGGGACGAGACGCTTGGCCAAGCGATCGGAATTCTCGATCTGCTCGGTCTGGGTTCCTTCCTCTCCACGCCGTATCAGGGCGTTTCCGCCGAATGCCACCACCGTAAGTCTGCGCCCAGGCAAGGAAGATCCCTCAGAAGCGCGCGAGCACATCGTCCAGGTCGGGCTTGCCGATCTCCTGGAGCTCGTAGGTCACGCGCAGCGCCGGCTTCTTGAGCCGGATCGTCCTTCTCAAGTCGATGGGCGTCGCGATGATCACCAGGTCACAGTCGGAGGCGTCGATGGTCTTTCTCAGGTCCTCCATCTGCGCCTCCCCGTATCCTACGGCGGGGAGCAGCACGCCCGTCTCCGGGTATTCCTCGAAGATCTTGCGAATGCTGCCCACCGCGAACGGCCTCGGATCGACCAGGCTCGACGCCCCGAACTTGTGGGCGGCCGCGACTCCCGCGCCGAACTTCATCTCTCCGTGGGTCAGGGTCGGGCCGTCCTCGACCACCAGGACCCGCTTGCCCAGGATCGTCGCGGAATTCTCCACCGTCAGGGGGGAAGCCGCCTCGACGATGATGGCCTTCGGATTGATCCGCCGGATGTTGTCGCGAACTTTCGTGACGCTCTCCGCCGCCGCCGCGTCGATCTTGTTGATGACGACGCACCCGGCCCGATAGAGGTTCGTGGTGCCCGGATGGTAGGTCAGCTCGTGTCCCGGCCGGAGCGGATCCGCCACCACGATCTCGAGATCGGGACGATAGAACGGGAGGTCGTTGTTGCCTCCGTCCCAGACGATGACGTCCGCCTCGCGCTCCGCCTGATGCAGGATCTCCGCGTAGTCGACCCCCGAATAGATGATCGTGCCTCGATGGATGTGCGGCTCGTATTCCTCGCGCTCCTCGATCGTGCAGCGGTTCGTATCCAGATCTTCCAGCGTGGCGAAGCGCTGCACCCGCTGCCTTTCCAGGTCCCCGTAAGGCATGGGATGCCGCACCGCCACCACCTTCCGCCCCTTGGCGGCCAGGATCCGGCAGACGCGCCGGGTGGTCTGGCTCTTGCCGCTTCCGGTCCGCACCGCGCACACCGAGATCACCGGAACCTTGGCCTTCAACATGGTGGCGTTCGCGCCCATGAGGCGGAAATCGGCTCCGGTCGCGAGGACGAGCGAGGCACGCCTCATGACGTGCTCGTGGCTGACGTCGGAGTAGGCAAAGATCACTTCGTCCACTCCCAGCTCGCGAATCCTCTCCGAGAGCTCCGACTCCGGAAAGATCGGGATCCCTTTCGGGTAGCGCGCCCCGGAGAGTCCCGCGGGATAGACGCGATTGTCGATGTTGGGGATTTGCGTCGCCGTGAAGCCCACGACCTCGATGTCGTCTCGATCCTTCAAGGCGACGTTGAAGTTGTGGAAGTCGCGGCCGGCCGCTCCCATGATCAGGACCTTACGGGCGTTCATGCGCGCACCTCGAAGAATGGATGGTCCTCTCCCGCTCAGGCCCGGACGCCGCCCAGGACCTGCGCGAAGGCTCCCTCGAGGGTGCCCAGGGCCTGCTTCATCTGGGACTCCGTGACCACCATGGGAGGAATGAAGCGGAGGACGTTGCCGTAGGTCCCGCAATTGATGAGGACCAGACCCTGCTCCTGGCAGATCCTGCGCACTTGGTCGACCGCGTCCGGATCGGGCTCCTTGGTCGCAGGATCCTTGACCAGCTCGACGCCGATCATCAGGCCAATCCCGCGGACGTCTCCGATGCGCGGATACTCCCGGGCCATCTTCTTCAGCTCGGAAAGGGCAAGGGTCCCCATGCTCTGGGCATGCTCGAGCAGCCGCTCGCGATGAATCACGTCCAACGTGGCGACGGCGGCCGCGCACGAGACGGGGTTTCCTCCGAACGTGGTGCCGTGGGCGCCCGGCGACCACCGCCGCATCGTCTCTCGTCGCGCCGCGACCGCGGAGAGCGGGAAGCCCCCCGCGATCCCCTTGGCGATGGCCATGATGTCCGGGTCGATGCGGTAGGCCTGCGCCGCGAACCAGTGGGCGGTTCTCCCGAAGCCGCTTTGCACTTCGTCAAAAATCAGCTGGATGCCGTGTCGGGTGCAGGTCTCGCGCAGATAGACCAGGAACTCCCTGGGAGCCGGGATGTAGCCCCCCTCCCCCTGGACCGGCTCGATGAGGATGGCCGCCACTTCGGAAGGATGAATCTCCTCGCGGAACATTCTCTCCATGTGGGCGATGGCGTCCGAGACCACCGTTTCGGAGCTCCCCTGCCACGGATTTCGGTAGGGATTGGGGAATGGAATCCGATAAATCTCCGGCAGCAGCGGCCGGTAGTGGGTCCTGTATTTCACCGTGGAGGTGGTGAGCGAGACGCACCCCAAGGTACGGCCATGGAAGGCGCCCGTGAAGCAGAGGATGCCCATGCGCTTGGTAACGTAGCGAGCGAGCTTGACGGCCCCTTCCACCGCTTCCGCGCCGGCGTTGGAGAAGAAGAAGGTGTCGATTCCCCCGGGGCAGACCTTGCCGAGCTCTTCGCCGAGCCTGACGATGCTCTCGTAGTAGAAGACCCCGCCCGTGTGGATGACCCGATCCATCTGGTCCTTGGCCGCCTGCACGACAGCGGGATGATTGTGGCCGATGTTGGTGACCGCGGTCCCACATGCGAAGTCGAGGTACTCTCGTCCCTTTTCGTCCGTGACGACCGCACCGGAAGCTTTGACGGCGACGATCTCGGTGTCCCATCCTAGGGCTGTCGTGAGTACCTGCTTGCCACGCTCGACAATGCTGCTCATGGTGATGTCCCTATTCTTTGGGGTGTCTCATCCTTGTACGGTTGAGATCGACCGGACTTCAAGGAGTCCGCTGGGCCGAACGTCGGCTTCGCAGGCGCAAGCTTTCCCCGTTGAGATACATAACTATTTGAAAACCCGTGGGATTGCCAGAAACGACCGGCAGAGGCGGGCGGTTTCCAGCCACAAAAAAAGGAGCAATCTCTGAGGGGCGATCGCTCCGCGCTCCATGGATGACCCGAAGGGTCACCGACGACTGGCAGGGCCGTCCGGAACGCCGGAAGTATACCTAAAAGCTTGAACTTGTCAAGACTGGAGGTGTTGGATTCCGAGCTCTTTGAGCTTGGAGAGGAGGGTCTTGTACGAGACCTGTAGGATCTCCGCAGCGCGGGATTTGTTTCCTCCCACGTCCAGGAGAACCAGGCGGATCTTCTCGCGCTCGGCCAGACTCGCCGCCCGGGTGGCGACTTCGGAGAGCGTCCCGTTCAAATCCACCAGGTTCCGCACCCGCTCCTCCGTTTCGACCGGGGAAGGGCCGGAAAGATTCAGGTGGTAAGCGGTGATCTGCTCCCCCTCGCACAGGATGACCGCGCGCTCCATGGCATTTTCCAGCTCCCGCACGTTTCCCGGCCATGAATAGCCCGTGAGGAGGGCCATCGCCTCTTCGGAGATGGTCGGCGTCGCTCGGCGATTCTGTTGCGAGGCGAAGCGGGCCACGAAGTGGGAGGCGAGGAGCGGGACGTCCCCCCGCCTGTTCTTGAGAGGAGGAATCTGCACGGGGAACACCGAGAGGCGGAAATAGAGGTCCCGACGAAAACCTCCCGATTCCACCAGGCTCTGGAGGTCGCGATTCGTGGCGGCGACCAAGCGTAGATCGACGCTGCGCGTCTCCGTCCCACCGACCCGCTCGAAGCAGCGTTCTTCGATGACCCGGAGGATTTTTCCCTGGAGCGCGGGAGAAAGATCCCCGATCTCATCCAGGAACAGCGTGCCTGTGTCGGCCATCTCCATCTTCCCCCTGCGCGCCGATCCCGCTCCCGTATAGGCCCCTTTCTCGTGTCCGAACAGCTCGTTCTCCAGGAGGGACTCCGGGATGGCCGCGCAGTTGATGGCGAAGAAGGGCCCTTGCTTCCTCCGGCTCAGGTGATGCACTGCCCGAGCGAACAGCTCCTTGCCGGTTCCGGACTCACCCGTGAGCAGCACCGTGGCATCGGTGGCCGACACTTTCTCGATCTGCACGAGGGAATCGCGCAGAGCCTGGCTCTTTCCCAGGATGCTGGGGGAGCCCAGCTCCTCGGCGAAGCGCTCTTTGAGGAAGGTGTTCTCCTGCATGAGGCTGCGGTGCTGAAGGGCTCTTTGCATGAGGGCCAGCAAGTGATCGTGGTCGACCGGCTTTTCCAGGAAATCGTAGGCCCCGTCCCGCATGGCGGCCACGGCGTCCTGGACCGTCCCGAAAGCGGTCATCACGATGACGGGAAGGGTCGGTTCCGATCGGCGGGCCGCGCGGAGCACTTCCAAACCGTCGGCCCCGGGAAGCTTGAGATCCGTGAGGACAATCAGAAAACGGTCTCGTCGCAGGGCGGACAGGGCCTGAGCGCCGTCCGCGCAGGCGGTGACTTCGTATCCTTCACGCTCGACGGCTCGGCGTAGCACGTCGCGCAGCCCCTCCTTGTCCTCGACCAGAAGAACAGGGCCTGCGGAGGGCGCGCGCGGTGTCTCGACGGGAAATGGGGATGGGCTTCGGCTCATTCGGGAGCGCTGTCCTGGAAGGTCGC
>DASYRY010000151.1:0-1725 GCA_036004025.1 Candidatus Polarisedimenticolia bacterium
TGGACGTGCTCGAGTCGGAGCGGACGCTCTACGGGGCGCAGCAGCAGCTCGCGCAGAGCGACGTCCAGCTCTCGCTCAACCTGGTCGCACTCTACAAGTCCCTCGGCGGCGGCTGGCAGGAGCCATAGTTGACGCCCTTCGTAGTGGGTCAGATTCCAGATCCCAGACTCCAGACTCCAGCCTCCTGAAGTTTCCAGCTTCGAGTCTCACAGCCCGGTGTGACTGGGATGCCTTCGAGGATGCGGGCTCGAAGCTCGCAACTTCGGAAACTGGGATCTGGAATCTGGAATCTGGAATCTGGAATCTGGAAACTGGCCCAGCATCCAAGTAGCGCATTTCGTTCCGCCGCCGGAAGGGACCCGGTATACTGCCTCCCCGAAAACCAAAATCATCGGGGGAACCCATGGCCGATCAACCCGCCGCAGTGCCGCCGCCGGCAGCCCGACGCCCATCGATCCCCGCGAAGCGGTCAAATTGCCCGCCATCCTGCTGATGGTGGCGGCCGGGATCGGCGCGGCGTTTTGCCTGCTCATGCTCGGTCTGAACGTGCTGGGCACCGGTCTGAGCGCCGTCGCGGGTCAAGGCGACGAGCGGACATTCAACATGCTCTCCGGCGGAATAGGGATCTTCTTCAACCTCGTCGGCCTCGCGGTGGCCGGGTTCATCGTCTACGGCGCCATGCAGATGAAGGCTCTCAAGAATCACACCATGGCCATGATTGCGGCCATCATCTCCGTGATTCCCTGCATTTCGCCGTGCTGCGTGGTCGGATTGCCCGTCGGGATCTGGGCGCTGGTGGTCCTGGCCAAACCCGAGGTGAAGGCGGCCTTCGCCAAGAAGTAGAGGGGCCCTGATCGCTGGCCGGCGGCCTGTCGCGCAGTGTCACTTCTAATCTTTGAAGGTCCGTTCCACGGTGAACTCGACCTCCGCCTGGAGGTCGGGCCGGTCCAGGACAGTGCTGATGCGCTCCAATCGCTGACGGAAGTCGGTCCTGAACGGGACCCCGCCTTCAAGCCGGCTCCAGCTGGATCCGCCGCCGTATTCGAACTCTATCCCCACGGTGCGACTTCCCGGGGGACAGGGGGGCTCCAGAGAGAGCCTTATCGAAACACCGATCCCATCGGCACCGCGTGAAACGACGCACATGAGTTTTCCCGAGTCGGGATCGTCGAACCAGGGCTCGCCGATCAAATTCACCAAGGCGTTCACGTCGATGGGCCGGTGCATTCTCGACTTGAGACCCGGCGCCAGACGCTCCGCCGCCGCGTTCTCGAAGACGACGGATCGCAGCGTGTTGGCGGCGCGGGTCGTCGAGGCTTCGAGGACACTCCGGGATGCGTCCGGTGCGCGCTCGATTTCGCCGAGGAGAGTTCTCCACGCGCCAGGCCCCAGCTCCGACAGCTTCACGATGGCGGCTTCGCGCACGGCCACCTCGGCGGAGATCAGCTCAGGCACCAATCCTCTTACCTTTTCAGATGGGACTGGTTCGATCCCCGGCCCGAGGTACTCGACCGGCGGCAGGCCTTTCGAGCGACGCCACCGGTTGAGGATGATCTCGATGTTGCGATTCCGGGTCCGGATGGAAGCCGGCCACGTGAAATCGGCGCCGATTCCCAATCGCTCGGACAGGACGAGAGCGGCCGCATCGCAGACCCGCGGCGCCGCCATCGGCGCGACGTCATAACCCTCGGGAATCCAGTCGGTCGTCGGATCGGAGGTGGCTTC
>DASYRY010000152.1:0-9594 GCA_036004025.1 Candidatus Polarisedimenticolia bacterium
GATGTGCTCCTGATCTCGGACGAAACGTACGAGTTCTTTCATTACGGCCGAGGTTCCTTCGCTTCCTTCGCCTCCCGGGCGCGGGAAATGCGCGACAACCTCGTGCTGGTGGGGTCCTTCTCCAAGAGCTACGCGATGACCGGCTGGCGGGTCGGATACGCGCTCGGGCCCCGCCCCCTCATCGCAGCCATGGTCAAGATCCAGTCTCACGACGCCAGCCACACCGCTTCCTTCGCCATGAAAGGAGCGGTGGCGGCTCTCCAGATCCCTCACTCCGTCCTCGAATCGATGCGGGAAGAATACCGGATGCGACGGGACCTGATGGTGGAAGGGCTCGCGAGAATCCAAGGGGTCCGCTGCATCCTGCCGCAGGGCGCCTACTATGTTTTCCCGAACGTCAGGGGTCTCATGGAGCGCTTCGGGCTCGGGACCTCAGCGGATCTCGCGCGGGCGCTGCTGCTGGGGCCGGGCATCGCCACCGTGCCGGGAACCGCGTTCGGCATGGACGGCTATCTCCGGATCTCCTACGCCGTGGCGGTCGATCGAATCCGGGAAGGATTGCGGCGGCTCCAAGAATGTCAGGATCTCAAGCTTCCCGACCGAGGCGCGTGACGGAGGAGGCGTTGGATCTCCGGAAAAGAAACTCTCTCCCGTGGATTGCTTCACTGGCGTTCGCCTCCCTCTTGTGGTCCATCCAGGCTTCCTCCTCACGGGCGGGCCGAGGGTCCGCCTCCGCGCCTGAAGTCTTCGACCTGGAGCTTTTCGAGGCGATCCAGCCCATCACCGCCGAGTACGTGGTCGAAGCGCTCAAGGCCGCCGAGCGCAGAGGCGCATCCCTGGTCATCCTTGAGCTGGATACCCCGGGAGGCCTGGTGAGCAGCACGCAGATCATCGTCAAGGCCATCACCCAATCTCCCGTCCCCGTGGTGGTCTACGTGTCGGGCGCCCACGCCGCCTCCGCGGGATTCTTCATCACGCTCGCGGCGGACGTCGCCGTGATGGCTCCCGGGACGCGCTTCGGGGCCGCCCATCCGGTCGGGATCGGCGGGTCGAGTGGCAAGGATGGGGACGCGGATACCATGGCGCGAAAGGTGGAGAGCGATCTCGCGGCCTGGGTCCGGACCCTGGCTCAGAATCGGCGCCGCAACGTGTCGCTTGCGGAGGAGGCCGTGCGCCAGAGCCGAGCCTTCACCGAGAAGGAGGCGCTCAAGGGGGGACTCATCGATTTCGTGCTCCCCGATGCCGGGGCGATCGTGGAGGCTCTCGACGGCAAGGCCATCCGGCGTTTCACGGGAGACGAAATCACGCTGAAGCTGAAAGGAGCGAGGGTGGAGCGCATGCGGATGAGCGCTCGGGAGCGCTTCCTCTCCTTGATCGCCGATCCGCAATACGTCGTCTTCCTGCTCATCCTCGGCGTCCTGGGACTCTACCTCGAGTTCACCCATCCGGGGCTCATCTTC
This sequence comes from Candidatus Polarisedimenticolia bacterium, assembly GCA_036004025.1. Taxonomy (GTDB): domain Bacteria; phylum Acidobacteriota; class Polarisedimenticolia; order Gp22-AA2; family AA152; genus AA152. Next base: position 1,461 of record DASYRY010000152.1, read on the forward strand.
CCGGGGGTTCTCGGGGCCCTGTTCCTGCTGTGCTTTGCCTACGCGGTCCAGATCTTGCCGATCAATTATGCGGGACTGCTCCTGATCCTGCTGTCCATGGTGCTCTTCGTTCTGGAGCTGAAGATCACCAGCCACGGCATTCTCACCGTGGGTGCGATCGCGGCGCTGGTGCTGGGGAGTCTGTTGCTCTTCCGGCGGCCCGAGGCGGCGGGCTTGAGCGTTCCGCTGGGGAGCGTGATGGCGTTTGCGCTGGGCGCGGGCCTGATCATGGCGTTCCTGACCCAGAGGGTGCTCTGGGCGCATCGCCAGAAGGTGGTCACGGGGGGCGAGGGTCTCGTGGGGGCCGTCGGGGAGGTCGTGACACCGCTGAATCCGTCGGGAAGAGTCTTCGTCCACGGTGAGACATGGAACGCCACCAGCTCGGCGCCCGTGCTTCAAGGAAGGCAGGTGAAGGTGTTACGGGTTCAAGGTATGATGCTCGACGTCGAGGAGGTCGGAAAGTAGCCCGAACGCGATCCCAGGAGGGTGGCTCATGAATGGAGCAGGCATGATCTCCTTTCCGATCCTTGTCGGCTTCATGGTGCTCCTCTACGCCGTGAGCTGCATCAAGATCCTCGCAGAGTACGAGCGGGCCGTCGTGTTCCGATTGGGGAGGCTGATCCAGGTCCCCAAGGGGCCCGGCATCACGATCATCCTCACGTTCATCGATCGCATGGTGCGGATGTCGCTTCGTACCATCGTCCACGACGTGCCTCCCCAGGACGTCATCACGCGGGACAACGTATCGGTCAAGGTCAATGCGGTCGTCTACTACCGCGTGCTCGATCCTCTGAAGGCGGTGGTGGAGGTCGAACAGTTCCACTACGCGACCTCGCAGCTGGCTCAGACCACGCTCCGTTCCGTCCTGGGACAGGTCGACTTGGACGACCTCCTGAGCCAGCGGGAGCGCCTCAACCAACAGCTGCAGACGATCCTCGACAAGCACACGGATCCCTGGGGCATCAAGGTCTCAATGGTGGAGGTCAAGCACGTCGATCTCCCCGCCGAGATGCAGCGGGCCATGGCCAAGCAGGCGGAGGCGGAGCGGGAAAAGCGGGCCAAGATCATCCATGCCGACGGAGAGCTCGCAGCCTCCCGGGCGCTGGCCTCGGCGGCCGACATCGTCTCCACCAATCCCACCACGCTCCAGCTGCGTTATCTTCAAACCCTGACCGAGATCGCGGCGGAGAAGAACTCGACCATCTTGTTCCCCGTACCCATCGACCTCCTCGCGGGACTCATGAAGCGATGACCGGAGACGGGACCGGAGAAGCCCGGACGGAGCAGGCGGCGCAGGACTCGGCGAAGGATTTGGAGCTGAGAATCCTGCGAACCGCCCTGGAGATCAGCCGGCTCGTGGAGCCGGTGCAAAACGCCAACGGTATCGTCGCCGGCGCGCGCGCGCTCACGGGCGCATCCGGCGGTCTGCTCTATCTGCGCAGCGCCGACGCGGGCGAATTCGTGCTCCTAGGCTCCCACGTGGGGACCGACGATTCGCGGCGGAAGGGTCTGCTGCGCTTGCGCCTGGAGCCGATCCTGGGGGACGCGGGATTCGTCCATGCGGACCTCGAGCACGGCGCGTCCCCGATGATCTTCCAGGCGCTGGGATTTCAGTCCCTGATTTCCCTGGCGGGCGAGGAATCCGATTGCCGGTGCCGGCTGCTGGTCGGTTTTCCCACCGCCCCGCAGGAATCCCTCCTTCATGACGCGGGCCGGATTGTGGAACGACTGCTGCGAGACTGCCTGCCGGGATTGGCCAACTCCCTGCGCATGGAAAGAGTGCGCGAGCTGGTGATCCGGGATGACCAGACGGACAGCTACAACCGTCGCTATCTCGACTCGTTCCTGACCGAGGAGGTGGAACGTGCTCGAAGGTACGGCACGGTTCTCTCCGTCATCTTCATGGACTTGGACAATCTGAAGGAGATCAACAGCGTGCACGGTCACGCAGGGGGAAGCCGGGCCCTTCGCATGCTGTCCCGCAGGGTTCTCTCCGCCATTCGTGGCAGCGACAAGCTGTTCCGTTACGGTGGGGACGAGTTTTGCGTGTTGCTCCCCGAGACGGACGCGGTGGGATCGTACGAGCTGGCGGAAAGGCTTCGTCAGACCATCGCCGCAAGCCCGTTCGAGCTCGACACGGGACGTGAAGTATCGCTGACCGCCAGCTTCGGCGTCGCAAGCTTCCCCCTGCACGGTGACTCCGCCGAGTCCATCATGGCCGCCGCGGATCAGGCGATGAGCCGGGTCAAGCTCTCGGGCAAGAATTCGATCGGCGTCGGAGGCAATCCAGGCCTGGGCGCGGGGGCGGGCTAAGGACGAACCTCGAAGAAAGGAGGCCTATGCACGAGCACGAAGAGGAAAAACAACCGAATCGCAATGTGGAATCGGACAAGCCCATGGAGGTCCAGCTCGGCGGGAGGCATCTGACCCTCGCGGTGGTGGCACTCGCCCTCTTTGGGCTGGTTCTGTTCCTGCTGGGCCGATGGAGCGAGCGCGTCGCTCAACCCAAGACGGAAGAGGTCGAAGCCGTGGATGGCTCGGGGAGTCCCTCCCTGGGGTCGAGCGCCACGGACCCGGCGGCTCCCCGGGAGCTGACCTTCTACGAGACCCTCGGCAAGAAATCGACGCTAGGATTCCAGTCGACTTTGAAATCCGCCGCCTCCAAGCGCGAGGCGCCGGCGGAGCTTCCTCCTTCCGCGGCTCAGCCGGCAACCACCCCCTCGACGCCGAAGCCCGAGAAAACCGCCCCGCCGCCCGACTCGTCCCCCAGTGCGGGGGAGCGCTATCGGGTTCAAATCGCCTCGACGCGAGATCTGGCCTCCGCGCGGCATCTGGCGGATCGACTTCGAGAAAGAGGATATCCCGCGCGCATCGACACGGCCCCGGGCCCGGACGGCAAGGATCGATACAAGGTGCGCATCGGTAACTACACGGAGCGCGCCCCCGCTGAAAAGATCATTCAGAAGGTGCGCGAGGAAGAGAAAGTGGAAGCCTGGATCGTCAAGGTTCAGGGCTGAGGCGCATCGTGGGCGATCGTAGGCTTCTGGGGGAGTTGCTCGTGGAGGCCGGCTTGGTCCGGCGCGAGGACCTGGAGCTGGCGCTCGAGGAGCAGCGCCTTCGCGGCGGGCGCCTGTGTTATCACCTGATGCGCCTGGGACGGGTGACGCCCGGCTCGCTCTTCGTCTTCCTCCAGGATCACTTCGGGATCATCGCGCCCGATCTCCTGGAAATCCTCCGGCAAAGGCCCCTCGTCGATCTGATTCCGGCCCGTCTGGCCCATTTCTATCAGATGGTCCCCCTGCGCAAGGACGCGGATCGTCTCCTCCTGGCGATGGCGTACGTCGACAATCCCAGCCTGATTCCCGCGGTCGAGGAGCTCACGGGATTGAAGGTCGAGCCCGTGATCTGTCCTCCGGGACTCATCCAGGAGTCTCTATCGCGTTTCTTCAGCACCGAGGAAGAGCCGGGAGTCATCCGTGGCGTCATGGAAGACAGCCTTCTGGTCCTGTCCGATCCTTCCTGTGACATCTTCCCGGTGACTCCGGACTCCCTGAAGGAAAGCACTTCGCCGGTGGTATGGCTGCGGGCCCTCATGGCCGAGAGCGTGAAGCGTCGCTCCCGGGAGTTGCTGATCGAGCCGCTGGAGGATGGGCTCCGAGTGACGTTTCGTCAGCCGGAACGGATCGAAGGGCTGCGGGCGCTGCCCGCTTCCCTGCATGCGGGGCTCGGCATGGTGCTCGAAGATCTGTCGAAGATGGCGGCGCGGGGTCATACCGTGCCGCGCGAAGGACGGTTTCGGGTGCGTCTGGCCGAGCGAAGGCTTACGGTTCTGGTGACTTCGCTGCCCAGCCTGTACGGCGACGCTTATCACCTGAGGATCGTAGAGGAGCGCATCCGCAAGGTCTCGCTGGAAGAGATGCTCGAGGACTATCCGCAAGCTCGCATGGGTCTCGACTCCGCCCTGACCTCCCGAAGGGGGCTTCTCTTGCTGGCGGTCCCGGAGGGACACTACCGGGATCGAATCCTCGCCGCGTTGATCCAGTCGGTGCGTTGGGAAGCCGGACGGGTGATCTTTCTTGCGGGATCTCAATCGCCGACTCTCCCAGGTATGGACGTCCGGAGTCTGGAAGAGGCGCGCCCCGGCGCGCTGTCCGAGGCGATCCTCGCCTCCATCCGCGACCACCCCGATCTCCTCGCAGTGCACCGGATCGAGACGCGTGAGGAAGCGGAGATGCTCTTCGAAGCAGGGAGGGACCGACTGGTGATCGCGGGATTCCGGAGCTCGGACGCCTTCGAGGCCCTCGAGTGGCTGAGTCACACCGGTCTGCTGCAACCTGTACGTGAAGGCCGCCTTTGCGGGATCCTGGGAGCGCGACTCGTCGAGCGCATCTGCGACCATTGCCGCCGGCGTTACGATCTCCTCGAGGAGTTTCCCAACCTCGTCGCCGATCTCCATGGAGGAGGGCTCTATTTCGCCAACACCGGATGCCGGGCCTGCCGCGGCGCCGGGATGGTCGACCTGGAGCCCGCATTCGAGTTCCTGCCCGGGGATGGGGCGCTTTGGGACAGGCTCACGCGTCCGTCCCTGAAGGGCGGGGTGCGCAGGGAAGGTTCCCGATCCGGAGTGAAAACTCTCTATGCCTCGGTGCTGGCCCGTGCCGCCGCCGGCGAAGTGGACGTTCGGGAACCCTTGCGGCTGCTTCTCGTCGAGGGACGCTCCGGCGGATGAGGCGGACATTCACCCTTGCCCTTCTCGCGGGCTCCGGTGCGGCGAGCGCCCTCGCGTTCCCGAGGACCGGGATGTGGCCCCTGATCCTCGTAGGGCTCGCTCCTTTGTTGGCTGCGATCCCATCCGGCGCTTCCGCGAGCCTCGCCGCCATGGGCCTCGCCTGGGGGTGCGGGTATTTCGCCACCCTTCTGAGCTGGCTGTACCGCTTCTTCCGTCAATATGGTGCGCTGGATCGCGCCACGAGCTTCGTGCTTCTGGCCCTGCTGGTCGTCTACCTGGCGCTCTACCCCGCCGCCTTCGCTCTGATTGGAGGGCGCTGGGCCCGGCGATTCCCCTCGGCCACGGCGCTCCTGCTTCCCTCGTTATGGGTGATCCTCGAGTGGCTCAGGGGACACGCTCTGAGCGGCTTTCCCTGGGGGCTGGTGGGCTATGCGGTCACTCCCTGCCTTCCCGCAATCCAGATCGCTTCGGTAGCAGGAATCTATGGCGTCTCTTTCCTCGTGGTCCTCACGAACCTCCTGCTCGCGCAGTGGATTCGAAGGTTCTCGGTGGGGGCCCGTCTGTGGCGGAGCACCGATCTCCTCTGCGTTCTGCTCCTGGCGGGCGCGCTGGGGTGGGGAGGCCTGGTCGTTCGGAAATCGACGCAAAATGCGCCGACGGTTTCGGTGGCCATCGTGCAGGCAAGCGTTCCGCAGGACGAGAAATGGAACGCGTCGTCGGCATGGTCGATCTTCGAGAAGCACGAGCGGCTCACCGAGGAGGCGGCGCGGGCTCGTCCCGTTGTCGTGCTGTGGCCCGAATCTTCCTCTCCGTATCCGCTCGCCACTCCTAGCGACACCGATCCGAAAGGTTTTCGCCCGAACCGGCAATACCGGGAGAGACTCGAAGCCCTCGCCCGGCGGCTGAACATCGCTCTCCTCTTCGGGACGGTGGATTATCGGGAACGGGAGGGAAAGGTCCGGCCGCTGAACGCGGCGGCGCTGGTGCGATCCGATGGGACGTGGGGCGAAACGTACGCCAAGATGCACCTGGTTCCCTTCGGCGAATACGTGCCCCTCGGGTGGGTCCTTTCCTTCGTCGACCAGTGGGTGAAGGGGGCGATCGGAGAATTCGCGCCGGGAAAGAAGCCCGTGGTGATTACCGCCGGCTCCCTGAGGGTCGGGACCACGATCTGCTATGAGATGGTTTTCCCCGAGCTGGTGCGGCGATTTACCGCGCGCGGAGCCACCGTGCTGGCCAACCTCACGAACGATGCGTGGTTCGGGACGTCCTCTGGCCCGCTTCAGCATTTCGAGATGGCCAGGGTCCGTGCCGTGGAGAACAGGCGCTACCTCGTGCGCGCGGCGAACACCGGGATCAGCGCGGTGATTGATCCGGTCGGGCGGGTCCTCGCTCAATCGAGCCTCATGCAAGAACGCGTGCTCCAGGGACGCGTGAGTTCGCGGACGGGCCTGAGTCCCTACGCGCGACACGGAGATAGCTTCGTGATCCTGTGTGCTATACTCGCCGCCGCCGCGCTGGCCGCAGGTTTCAGGCGCACCGCGGGTGGAGAGGACGGATGGCGCGATGAATGAGATGGTGCTCGCTGAGCTGGCTTCACGGGTCGACCAGGCGTCGGTGCGCATGGCGGACCTGCGGAGGCACCTTTGAGCTGGAGAAGAAAACCCAGGAGCTGAAGGAGCTCGAGGAGAAATCGGGCTCCGCCGATTTCTGGCAGGATCAGGCTTCCGCGCAGAAAGCGCTTCAGCGCCGGACGAGGCTCGGAGAGGAGATCGAGGAAGGCAAGAAGCTTCTCGCCCGCCTCGAAGAAGCGCAGGTCATGGTGGATCTCGCGCGAGAAGGGGAGGAGGTCGAGCAGGACCTCCGCCGGAGCCTCGAACAGGTGGAGCAGGCCATGGAGGAAGCGGAAATCTCCATGATGCTCGCCGGTGAGAACGACGCCGCCAGCGCAATCCTCACCATCCATCCCGGAGCCGGGGGCACCGAATCCCAGGACTGGGCCGAGATGCTCTATCGGATGTACCTCCGCTGGGCGGAGCGCAAGGGATATCGGATCAGGACGCTGGAGTACCAGGAAGGGGAAGAGGCCGGAATCAAATCGGCCACCCTCTTAGTGGAAGGAAAGAACGCCTTCGGCTTTCTCAAGGCGGAGACGGGTGTCCATCGCCTGGTGCGCATCTCGCCCTTCGACGCCGCCGCTCGACGCCACACTTCGTTCGCCTCGGTGTACGTGAGCCCCGACATCGAGGACAAGATCGAAATCAAGATCGAAGACAAGGATCTCAGGATCGATACCTACCGCTCCAGCGGTGCGGGAGGCCAGCACGTGAACGTCACCGATTCTGCCGTGCGCATCACGCATCTTCCGACCGGTCTCGTGGCTTCCTGCCAGAACGAGCGATCCCAGCACAGGAACCGCGACGTCGCCATGAGAATTCTCCGCTCGCGGCTTTACGACGTGGCCGAAAGAGAGCGGGAGGAGAAGCGCGCCGTGGTGGAGGGGGCCAAGAAGGACATCGCCTGGGGCAGCCAGATCCGGTCCTATGTCTTGCAGCCTTACCGGCTTATCAAAGATCACCGCACCAACATCGAGATTGGGAACGTCGACAAGGTTTTGGATGGCGACCTGGACGGCCTGATTCGAGGCTTCCTCCTCATGAGGCGCGCGGGGGAACCTCCTCCTCCCTTGACCAATGCGGGCTAGATTGTTAGATTAGCACTCTGGGTTTAAGAGTGCCAAGGAGAGAGGTGTCCAGAAGTGTCTGAACCTGAAATAGATAATCGCGCCAAGGAGATTCTACGCGAGGTAATTCGCAGCTTCGTCGAATCGGGCGAGCCGGTGGGTTCCAGGACAATCTCCAAAACCAACCCCGAAGGCCTTTCGGCCGCTTCCATCCGCAACATCATGGCCGACTTGGAAGAGATGGGGTTGCTGTCCCAGCCCCACACGTCCGCAGGGCGGGTGCCGACCGATCGCGGATATCGCTACTACGTCGACTCCCTGCTGACCGGGATGGAAGTTCCGCGCTCGGACCGTGAGCGTGTGAACGAGGTGATGCGCAAGCAGGCCAACGTCCCTGAGATCCTCCACGAGATTTCGCGATTGATTTCGCGTCTCACGCACCAGGTCGGATTCGTAGTCTCTCCCGATCACACCCGGGCAGTTCTCAAGCACATCGAATTCATCTCCCTGGGACCGCGGCGGATTCTCGTCATCCTCGTGGACACGGCCGGGGTCATCTACAACCGCGCCGCGGATACCTCGGAGGATCTTCCGCAGGACGAGCTCGACAAGATCGGCAAGTATCTCGTCTCCGAGTACCAAGGGAAGAGTCTGGTCGAGATTCGCCAGGCGCTCCTGCAGGC
>DASYRY010000153.1:0-5242 GCA_036004025.1 Candidatus Polarisedimenticolia bacterium
CCGATCTCGATCAGCTCGCCTCGGGAGACCACGACCTCCCTCCCCTCGGCGAGCCCGTTGATGGCCAGCAAGACCGCCGCGGCGTTGTTGTTGACGACATGCGCGGCGCAACCGGGGAAGAGGCGGGACAGAATCCTTTGCGCGTGCACCGAGCGGGATCCCCGCCTTCCGCTCGCGAGGTCGTACTCCAAGGTCGTATAGACCCCCGAAAGGTCACGCACCCGTGAGAGTGCCGCGGCGGAAAGGGGCGCTCGACCCAAATTGGTATGCAGCAGGACCCCAGCCGCGTTGATGACCGGGACGAGGGACGTCTGGAGCTCCTCCTGTAGGATCCGCGCCAAGCATCCAGGAAGCTCCTCCATCCAGCTCTCCAGACTCCGCGGCCCCGGGCGTCCTTCGCTGAGATCCCGACGCAGATCCTCCACCGCCGCGCGAAGAGCTTCGGTCACCCGCTCCCGGCCGTGGGATTCGCACACAAGGTCCATCCCGGGAAGCCGGAGGAGCGCGTCGATCTTGGGGAGCTTCCTGAGAAGGGTCTGCAGGAATTCATGCGACATGGAACACTCGGTCCTCGGAATCAGGTCTTTGGGGCGTCTGGGAGTCTCGTCGAGAGCTAATTAAACTCAATTATTGCCTGCGTTTGCAATCCTTTCCCCACAAACCTTCCTGGAACATGGGTCCGAGCATTCCTAACTGATTGATGCATTGATGGGTTGCTGCGCCGGTCCTCCACGCGGACCGAGCCCTCCTGGCTATTGAACCGCTTGGTAACGAGACCTATATTCTCGGAGTGCTCACAAGATCCTCTTCCAGGGCAAGAGCACAGCCCTCCGAGGAACATGCAGCGATGAGCCTCGATGACGAGCTTTCACGACTAGACAAGCGTATCGTCCACCTCAGGATTCAGTTCGATCTCTTCTTTTCGGGAGCTCTCCCGAAGCCTCCTCTCGATTTGCGGGACGAGCTCGATCGAGACGTAAAGCGGGTGGGCGGCACGCGCGAGATGAAGCTCGCGCAGCGCTTCCTCTACAACACCCTCCTGAACCGTTGGAACATATTCACCGAGCTGTGGAACAAGAGGCTCCAGGCCCGCGAGGAGGGAGCTCGGACTCCCACTCTCGCGCGCCGGAGAGCCGCGCAGACTCCCGAGCCACCCGCCACGCCACCCGCGCCCCCGGTCGCCACGGGCCGCTCCGCCTCGGAGCGCCGGTTGCTGGCCCGCACGTCGATCCGGAGCGCAGGGGACAGCGATGGAGAGCTGAAAGCTTTCTATCGATCCTTTCTCGAAGCACGCCAAGACAATGGCGAGGGAAAGGCGCCCAGCTTCGAGAAATTTCGCAAAGAGATCGAGCGTCACGTCGAAACGATTCGGCAGAACGCTTCTTGTGAGCGCGTCGACTTTCGCCTATACTTGGAAAACAATAAGGTTGCCTTGAAAGCCCGTCCCTTGAAAGATGAGGAGACCGGAACTTGAGCTCTCGACGGCAAGCGGCACTGATCCTGGCGATTTTGCTGGGGATTTCCGGCGAGTTCGTGGCAGGCCCCCCATCCAGGAAGAAGGCGCCCGAGGGCCTGGACGAAGAGAAAGACAGCCGCGGCGTCATGGTCTCGAAGGAGCTGATTCCCAACACGACCTATTGGCAGCAGGCGGTCGCCTCCTCCCCGGAGGACGTGACGCTTCACCTGGCGCTCGGAAACGCCCTGGCTTTGAACAAACGCTTCGAAGAAGCCATCCGAGAGTACCGCAACGTGCTTCGTCTCTATCCGGAATCGAAAGCCGCCTGGAACAACATTGGCTCCGTCTACCGGGCGCTGGGACGATCCGGCGATGCGCTCGGCGCCTATAGGAAAGCGGTGGAGCTGGATTCCCATTACGGCCTCGCTTACTACAACATGGGCGCCGTGTACGACAGTCAGGGCTACTACGATCAGGCGATCAAGTATTACAGCCTCGGTGTCCGATACAATCCAGGGCTGACCGACAGCAAGAAGAATCCCCAGGTGGTGAACAACAAGCGCCTCTACGCCGTGCTCCTGCAGAATTACGTGGACACCGCGGGCAGCCTCGCGTTGCCCCTCGAGCCGGCGTATCCCGAGAATCCGGGGAAGATGCCGGAGAACTGAGGGCCCGTCCAGCGCCGGCCTGGGGACATCCGACCTAGACTCTCCGCAAAACCAGGATCTGTGAATGCGCTTTCTGCTCACGGCGAGCGTGGTGCTGCTGACCAGTTTCTGGGTCTCTCCCGCGGCCGCATGGACCGACGCCACTCGCCGTAAGATGCTCGATGACGCGGTCAAGATGACGCCGCCGGCGCTGGCAACCATCCTCGAGCGCTATCGCACCGATCTCGTGCACGGCATGACGGATCCACTTCGCGATGAATCCGGCCAGGATCACCGGCAGCGACCCACGGGGAGCTACGGGCGGGCCGCCGAGATGATCGCGAAGCATTCGGAGCAGGCGGTGACCATCATCGGCCAGCCGGGGCGGCTGCGCCTTGCCGTGTACACGCTGGGGACCGCGGCGCACTATGTCGCGGACGTGAACTTTCCCTTGAATTGCGGGGCCGGCCCCGTCGGCGATCCGGTCTTCTATGCGGACTACGCGCGATACGTCGAAAAAATGATGAAGCTGTACCCGGTGGTGCTGGACCGGAAGGACTCGCCGGAGCTCTCGAAGAATCGCCTGGCCGATTTCGGGAGGGCTGCCGCCTTGCGCTCCTCCCAGTACGTGGAAGCGATTCGTCCCGCCTATACCGCCGACGGCAAGCCCGTCTCGCGCGCCGCCTTCGATGAGAAATCGATCCCGTTCGGAGTCGCGTCGTTGAGCTACTCCCAAGCGGTGAACGATATCGCCCGGCTCTGGGTGCTTCTCTGGCGGCGCGCCGGAGGCGACGTGCAAGGGGTGCCATTCCGGCAGGACTCACCTCGGGGAACGAGCCCTTCGAAGAAATCGGGGAAAGGGAGGTAGGTAGGCATGCTGTCACCCGGACGGCGGATGGCGCTGCTGAGCGTCCACGACAAGGCGGGAATCGTCGATCTGGCCCGCGCCCTGGTGGAGCAGGGACTCACGCTGCTCTCCACCGGCGGCACCTCGCGCACCCTCCGGGAGGCCGGGCTTACCGTGGTCGACGTCTCGGAGCACACGGGGTTCCCCGAGATGCTGGACGGACGGGTGAAAACCCTCCACCCAAGAATCCATGCGGGATTGCTCGCCAGGCGAGATTCGCCGGAGCACCTTGCCGCCCTGCGCGGCGCCGGCATCGATCCGATCGAGCTGGTGGTCATCAATCTCTATCCCTTCGAGTCCACCGCTCAGGATCCCGCCGCGTCACGCGAGCGGGCCATCGAGATGATCGACATCGGAGGACCCTCCATGATCCGGTCGGCTGCCAAGAACCATCGCGACGTAACCGTGGTGGTGGATCCCGTCGATTACCCGCGGGTCGCCGAGGCGCTGCGTCAGGAGGGGAAGGTCCCTTCGGGGCTCCGGCTGGAGCTTGCCACGAAGGCCTTCAGCCGAACGGCCGCGTATGACGCCGCCATCCACCGCTACCTGGCCGCTTCCGCGCAAGACCAGTCTTTTCCTCGCTCGCTCGCCTTGGCTTTCGAGAAGGCTTCCGATCTGCGTTATGGAGAGAACCCTCATCAGACGGCGGCTTTCTATCGGGAGCCCGGGGCGCCGGCCGGCTCCCTGGCGCGCGCCGAGCAGATCCAGGGGAAGGAGCTGTCCTTCAACAACCTTCTCGACCTGGACTCGGCATGGCGGCTCATCGGAGAATTCGCGGACTCGGCGGCCGTCATCGTCAAGCACAACAATCCCTGCGGCGTCGCGGTGGCGCTGTCCTCGGCCGAGGCCTTCGCCCGTGCCCGGGACACCGATCCGCAATCGGCCTTCGGAGGCGTGGTCGCGCTGAATCGCGCGCTGGACATGGAGACCGCTCTCGAGATCGGCGAGCTTTTCCTGGAGGCGATTATCGCCCCCTCCTTCGAGGACGAAGCCCTGGCGACCCTGAGAAAGAAGACGAACCTCCGGCTCATGAAGGCGGGAGCCCCGGTCGCCGAGCTGGCCGGACTCGATCTGAAACGGGTGAGCGGAGGCGTCCTGGCACAGACCTGGGACCGCCGGACGACCCTTCCCTCGGCCGGCCGCGTCGTGACGCGCAGGGCTCCGACCGAGGCCGAAATGACCGATCTCGACTTCGCCTGGAAGGTCGCCAAGTACGTCAAATCGAACGCCATCGTCTATGCCTCCTCCGGGCGCACCTTGGGCATCGGCGCCGGACAGATGAGCCGCGTGGACTCGGCTCGACTCGGCGCTCACAAATCGCTGACCCCACTGGCGGACTCGGTCCTCGCCTCCGACGCTTTCTTCCCGTTCCGTGACGGGATCGACGCCGCGGCGCAGGCGGGTGTCGCGGCGATCGTCCAGCCGGGAGGATCCATCCGGGATCCGGAAATCATCTCGGCCGCGGACGAGCACAAGCTGGCGATGGTCTTCACGGGCGAGCGCCACTTCCGTCACTGATACCGGGAAGGGAACATGAGCCATCATTCGGCGAGCAAGGGTGAAGATCTCAATCTCTGGAACATCGTGTGCCGGGAGTTTGACAAGGCTGCGTCCAAGCTGGGCGTCCCGGAAGGACTCCTGCAGCAAATCAAAGTTTGCAACGCGGTCTACTACGTCCAGTTTCCGGTCCGCATCGGCGACTCCTACGAGATTTTCGAGGGCTGGCGGGCCGAGCACTCCCAGCACCGTAAGCCCACCAAGGGAGGGATCCGCTATAGCGAGGCGGTGACCCAGGACGAGATCATGGCCCTGGCGGCCCTGATGACCTACAAGTGCGCCATCGTCGACGTGCCCTTCGGCGGCTCGAAGGGAGGGATCTGCTTCAACCCGAAAAAGTACACGCGGGAGCAGCTGGAGCGCATCACGCGGCGATACACGGTCGAGTTGGTGAGGAAGAACTTCATCGGGCCCGGGATCAACGTTCCCGCGCCAGATCTCGGGACCGGCGAGCAGGAGATGGCCTGGATCGCCGATACCTACGACGCGCTGACCCCCGGACAGATCGACTCGCTCGCTTGCGTCACCGGCAAGCCAGTCACCCAGGGGGGAATCCGCGGGCGGAAGGAAGCGACGGGCAGGGGTGTGCAGTATGGAATCCGCGAGGCGTTCAAGCACGCCCAGGACCTCAAGAAACATGGGCTCAGCGCTCCCTTGGAGGGCAAGCGCGTCGCC
>DASYRY010000154.1:0-10398 GCA_036004025.1 Candidatus Polarisedimenticolia bacterium
AAAATCGCTGCACAACGTACGATCCCAGAGACGGGAGGAACGGCATGATCGGAGAGGCGATGCTGGAGAAGTCGGGGCTCGGCGAGATCGCCAGGAAGGTGGATCGGGGCGAGCGACTGAGCCGGGAGGAAGGGATCCTCCTCTACGAGCACCCCGATCTCAACGCGGTCGGTTACCTGGCCAACCGGATCCGGGAGAGGATGAACGGCAACGTCGCCTATTACAATGTGAACCAGCATATCAACCCGACGAATATCTGCAATAAATTCTGCAAATTCTGCGCCTTCTATCGCACCCCCAAGGATTCCGATGCCTACGCCCTCTCGCGCGAGCAGATTCAGGCGCGGGTGCGGGAAAAGCTTCACGAGCCCATCACGGAGATCCACATGGTGGGGGGCGTCAATCCGGAGCTGCCGCTCGAGTACTACCTCGACATGATTCGCGCGGTGCACGAGGTGCGGCCGGAGGTCCACGTCAAGGCCCTCACCATGGTCGAGGTGGCCGATTTCGCCCAGAGGACGGGGCGGAGTCTCGAGTCGATCCTCAGGGACCTCAAGGAAGCGGGGATCGGATCCTTTCCCGGAGGGGGCGCCGAGGTCATGAGCGCCCGGCTTCACCGGATTCTCTTCCCCAAGAAGATCGATTTCCACGGATGGCTCGAGTGCGCCAAGACCGCCCACCGGCTCTCCATGAAGAGCAATGCCACCATGCTCTACGGGCACGTGGAGACGACTGAGGAAAAGGTGGACCACCTGATCCTCCTGCGGGAGGCGCAGGACGAGACGGGAGGCTTCATGACCTTCATTCCTCTCGCCTTCCATCCCGAGAACACCAAGCTGGACCATCTGAAGAAGGCGACGGCCATGGAAGACCTGCGAAACATCGCCGTGGCCCGGCTCATGCTGGATAACTTCCCTCACATCAAGGCGTTTTGGATCATGGTGAGTCCACGGGTCGCCCAGATCGCCCTTTCCTACGGAGCCGACGACATCGACGGCACGGTCACCACCGAGGAGATCGTGCATGCGGCGGGCGCCGGGACTTCCCAGAATCTGACCCGCCGGGACCTAGTCACCCTCATCCGCGAGGCGGGCCGCGATCCCGTCGAGCGGGACACGCTCTATCGCCCGCTGGCGGTCGAAGCGGCCGCGTCCGCTTCCTGCGGCGCCCCGCAACCCTGAAATGGCTTCCCCGATCTCCCCGCGCGGGAGCTGGGCCGGTTACGTCTGGCTGAACGGCGACGTTCTCTCCGCGAGCGAGGCGCGCCTCTCCGTGTTCGATCGCGGCATCCTTCTCGGAGACGGGGTCTACGAGACGCTTCGGGCCCACCATGGGAAGGTCTTCCGATGGGAGGAGCATCGGTCGCGCCTGGAGGGCTCGCTGCGAGGAGCGCGGATCGAGCTGCCCTTCCCGACCTCGTCGCTGCAGGAAGCCATCGGTGCGTGTCTCGCGGCCAACCAGCTTCGCGATGCGCGCATCCGGCTGACCGTCACGAGGGGCGAGGGGGATCCTGGATTCGACATGATGCCCGGCTCACGACCCAATGTCGTGATCGCGGCCAGCGAATGGCGCTCGCTGCCCGAGCGGTGCTACGAGGAGGGGATCCGGACGATTCTCGCCACCGTTCGCCAGACGGGAAGGGAAAGCTTGAACCCCGCGCTCAAATCGATCAGTCGCATCCACCTGGTGCTCGCCCGTCTCGAGGCATCCGACCAGGAAGCCCAGGAAGCGATCCTGCTCGGCAGCGATGATCGGGTGCGGGAAGGAACGTCAAGCAACATCTTCGTCGTCAAGAACGGAAGAGTTCGAACGCCCTCGATCGACAGCGGGATTCTGGAAGGAGTCACCCGAGCCGTCGTCCTGGAGGTCGCGGCGGAAGCGGGGATTGCCTGCGAAGAAGACTCCATCCTTCCGGACGAGCTCCGTGGCGCGGACGAAATCTTCTTCACGAACACCTCGTGGGGCGCGCTTCCCGCGGGATGGCTCGACGCCCGGCCGGTGGGCCGCGGCGGAGCGGGGCCGGTGGCGCGCGAGTTGCGCCGCAGGGTCGCCCAGCGGACCGCGAAGGAGTGCGAGGAATGACGGGAATGCTTGCCGGTGCGGGCGAGGCGGAAGTCCTGACCCTCGCGAAAATCAGGGACCCCTTCGATCTGTTCCGAACCCTCTCGAGGGACACTCTCCCCGTCATCCTGCAGAGCGGAAGGAACGGGAATCCCGCCGGACGGTATTCGATCGTCACCTCTGAGCCGTTCATGGTCCTGGGTTTCCGCCAGGGGCGGGGCAGCGTGCGCTCGCGGATTCGGGAGGAGGTATTCGAAGGAGATCCCCTCCCGGTGCTTCAACGGGAGCTGGACCGCCATCGCGTGCCACCGAATGAGAGGATCCCTTTCCTCGGTGGAGCGATCGGCTACCTCGGGTACGGTTTGAGCCCGTGGATCGGGGGCAGCCGCCGACCCGCCTCGCGCCCCTCGAGATGGCCCGATCTGCACCTTGCATTCTACGACCATGCTTTCGTGGTGGACCACGCCGCCGGCAAGACCCATCTGGTCGTCACCGGCTGGCCCGAGCAGGGTCCTTCACGGCGACGCCAGAAGCGTCGAATGGATCTGCTGGCCATGCAGGAGTGCTTCGAGAGCCGGGCGGAGCGCGTGGAATCTCGGCCCGAGGCTCGCATGGGCAGGGCGGAGTTCGTGACGTCGAAGGAGCAGTACCTCCGAGACATCCGGAGGGCGCAGGAGCTGTTGGCCGCGGGAGAGATCTACCAGGTCAATCTCTCGCACAAGATCCGGCTGCCGGGCGACTGGAATCCTCCCGATCTCTACCCCCGTCTTCTGGAGAGGCATCCTTCTTCTTTCGCGGCGTATCTTCCCTTGCGCGACCACGCCCTGCTGTGCGCTTCGCCCGAAAGGCTGGTCCGACTCTCGGGCCGTCGCGCCGAAACGAGCCCGATCAAGGGGACTCGGGCTCGATCGCCCGTGCCCGAGGCGGACCGAGAAGTGTCTCGGGCGCTCGCGATGGCGCCGAAGGAACGCGCCGAAAACGTGATGATCGTGGATCTGGCCCGCAACGATCTCGGGAGGGTCTGCGTTCCCGGCACCGTGATCACCGAGGAGCTTTGCAGAGTGGAGACTCTTCCGAGCGTCCACCATCTCGTCTCGACGGTAGCGGGGAGCCTCCGGGAGGAGGCCTGCGCGACGGATCTCGTCCGGGCCCTGTTTCCCGGGGGCTCCATGACCGGAGCGCCGAAGATTCGCGCCATGGAGATCATCGATGAGCTCGAGCGCTTCCCGCGCGGAATCTATTCCGGCTCGGTGGGCTATTTCTCATTGGGCGGCGATCTGGATCTGAACATCGTCATCCGTTCGCTCATCCTCTCGGAGAGGGAGGCGGAGCTTCAAGTAGGCGGCGCCATTCTCGCGGAGTCGGATCCCGAGGCGGAATACCGGGAGACGCTGGACAAGGCGCGCCCGCTGCTCGAGCTGCTGGACGAGTCGGAGATCGCGCAAGAGGAGACCAGTCGTGGCGGAGCGTGAGATCAAGGGGCTGCTCATCGACATCGACGGAGTGGTCTACGACGACGAGGAGATCATTCCCGATTCCGTCTACGCGATTCGCTGGCTCCAGCAGAAACGGGTCCCCTTCCGCTTCGCCACGAACGCCACCTCCCGCAGCCGCGCCTCCCTGGTCCGGCGCTTGGGGGAGCTGGGGATCGAGGTCACCGAGGACCAGGTCGTCAACACTCCGTACGTGGCCGCCCAGGAGCTGAAGCGACGACCCCAGACGCGCTGCATGCTCCTGCTGAAGGAGGACGCGCGCCGCGAGTTCGAAGGCATGACCATCGTGGATAGGGATCCTCACGTGGTCGTGGTGGGAGATCTGGCATCCGGATTCGACTATGCCACGCTGAACAGGGCCTTCCAAGCCGTCCTCGGCGGCGCCGAGATCCTGGCGCTCCAGAAGGATCGTTTCTGGAAAGCCCGTGGCGAGCTCGTTCTGGACGCCGGTCCCTTCGTGGTGGCGCTGGAGTATGCCACCGGCCGCAAGGCTCGCCTGATCGGCAAGCCCTCCCGCGATTTCTTCCGTGTGGCGCTCGAGGGGCTGGGCGTCCCGGCGGAGCAGGTGGCCATGATCGGGGACGACGTCGAGAACGACGTCCGTGGGGCGCAAGAGGCCGGACTCATGGGAATCCTGGTCCAGACCGGAAAGTACCGGAAGGATCTCGTCGAGCGCTCCGGGATCCTGCCGGATCGAATCGTCAAGAATCTCGGCGATCTCGTGGCGATTTTCTGATGGAATCGGCGGGCCCCCTCATCGAGTGCGCCGGGATGCGCGGAGCGCGCGGACCCATCCGCCTCGGGGCCGGCTTCTGGTTTCGCCGCTGGGTCATCGGAGTCGGGTGGCTCCTGGTGCCGGCCCTGATCGTGCTCGGCGCGCGCCTCCACAGCCCCTTGCACGTTCTCACCGCTCTGCTGCTGGCCGCCCCCCTCTGGCCGGTGACGACGCGCTCCGGCGAAGTGCTCTGGGACGGGGCGAGCGTCTCGGTGAGGAGGTATTTTCGATTCGTTCCCCTGCGCGCCGATCAGGTGGAGGCGGCGGTGGTGACGCCGCCCCTGTTCCACCGGCAATCACTCGTTCTCAAGCTGAGGAGACCTCTGCACCTGTCGCGATACGTCTACTGTCGCCTGGCTCCCGGCACCGTCTGCGATGCGTGGGCCCTCGTGCACGATCGGAACTGGGAGCCGAGAGGGAACTGATCCCGGGAGATTATGGATTCGGCCGCCGCCGTCTACTTCACCACCGCGACCGCCACGGCGGGATTGCACGCCCTGATCCCCGACCACTGGCTCCCGTTTGTGGCGATGGGCCGGGCGCGTAACTGGAGCATCGCGAAAACCCTCGCCCTGGCATCGGCAAGCGGGGCGCTGCACGTCATCCTGGCCATCGGTCTGGGACTCGTGACCTACCGGCTGGGGCACCCCGGAGCGGAGGCGCTGGCCCGCTGGATCGGCCAGACTCTCGGAGTTCTTTCCTCCTGCGCGCTCGTCCTGTTCGGGCTGGTCTACGGCGCCGGCTCGTGGCTGCGCGAGAGACGCCATCATCCGGCGGCGGGGGAGTCTTCCGCGGGGGAGCCGGGCCATCATCACGGCCATCTGCTGGAGCGCTGGTTCCAAGGCAACCTGTCAGGCGCCTCCCTGGTTCTGGTCATCGGCGCGAGCCCATGCGCCCTGGCTTTTCCCATCCTCCTCGCCAGCGCCGCGAACCTTGGGCCCGGAGGGGTCGTCCTGGTAGCGGCTGGCTTCGGATTCGCCACCATGGCGACGACGTTGCTCGTGACGCTGGCGGGCTCTCTCAGCGTCCGCCGGCTCGACTTCCCGTTCTTGACACGATACGGAGACTTGATCAGCGGGGGATTGATCTCGCTCGTCGGCGCCGTCTTGTGCCTCTCCGAGCTCGTCGGTTGAGACGCGTCATGCGACGCAGCGCCATGGCTCTCGCGGCGTCGCTTCTGGGCGCCTGCGGTTGGGGCCATCCCGTCCGGATGCTCAGCGAGTCCCGTCCCTTCTCGACGCGGGAGAGCATGCGCGTGCAGGTGGATCTTCCCGCGGGAACGATCCGCTTGGAGCGCGGAGCGCCCCAGGACCTCTACCGGCTTCAGTTCAGCTATTGCACCAGCCACACCAAGCCTGGGGCGCTTTTCTCAGCAGGCGTCTCGGGAGACGATCCCGAGACTTGGAGTCGGCTGGGGATCTCCGCGGACATCGCACCCGGAATCGACTCGGACGAAGAGCCCAACCTGGTCTCCCTCCTGCTGCGCACCGGCATTCCGCTGGACCTCCGCGTCGCAGGGGGAGGGGGGCGCGTCGAGCTGGATCTCACCGCTTTGAGCGTGAAGAGCCTGGCCGTGCACGGCGCGTCGCAGTCCACCCACATCGCCTTCAAGGCAGGGAACCCCGTGGAGCTCGAGCGGATGAGGGTCGTCTCGGGGTCGGGAGAAGCTCGGCTGGAAGGGCTCGGGTGGGGGAGTGTTTCGAGCCTTCAGTTCTACGGGGGTGCGTCCCCCTCGAGGATCGACTGGTCCGGTCCCGGTCCACGGGAGGCGGCGGCTTTCGTGGACGCGGGGGCGGGCGATCTGGAGCTGGCGTTTCCCAAGGATCTCGGGGTGGCGATCTCAGGGACGGAGATTGAAGCTGGCAGGGACGCACCCGAAGGCATGCATCGCGAGGGGCGAGTGTGGGTCAGCTCCGACTACGCCAAGGCGGAAAGACACCTTACCGTCGTGCTCGAGCGCGGCGCCGCCCGGTTGACGGTGCGCTGGGTCCGCTGAGATGCCAAGCTCTCTACGGCCCATCCTAGGCCGCCTGATTGCGGGAGCCTCACCCCGGACGGAGCAGCGGAACGGAGTCGGCCTGCGTGAAGAGTGGCGTAACGCCGGGGATCCGGAAGCGGGTCCGGAACTCCACCGCCAAGGATTCCAGATCCGCTTGGCTGAAGCCGATATGGGTTCGCGCGATCGAGCCATCGGGTTCGACCAGAAACAGAGTCGGCACGGTGGCGATGCGATAGGAGTCGGAGACGGGATAACCGGGAGCATCGGGGAACAGCGGGAAACTGATTCCATGCTGCTCGCCGAAAACTCTGGTTTCCGCGGGACTATCCTGGGAGATACCCCAGAATCGCAAAGGGGCGCCTTCGACGCGCTCGTAGAGTCGTTGAAGGAAAGGAAACGTCAGAATGCAGGTGGGGCAGGTGTTCTTGTAGAACACCAGGATCGTGGGAGCCGGGCTCGGATGGGAGAGAGCGAAGGTGGATCCATCCCATCCGGGCAGCTCGAATTCCGGGGCCGTCTCACCCGCCTTCAAGGGGCTCATCGAGATTCATCTTATCGTAAACTGAGCGCCGCGCCACGGCGGGGCTCCCCGCCATCCCCATCTTGCGGCCAGCGGCCGGAACGAGGACCGTGCGTTGAGCTCTTTGCTACGTCCGAACGAATCCTACCGGCCCCTGGAGGTGAGGCGGGGCGACTGGATGGTCCTCCTCTCCGCGGTCTGCTTCTCCACCATGCCGATCTTCGGGAGCTTCGCCTATGCGGCGGGGATGGGAGTCTATTCCCTGCTCGCCTGGAGGTTTCTCCTGGCGGTCACGATGCTCTCTGGCATGCTGGTGGTCTCCGGACGACTCTCCCCGCTTCCGAAGGAGAAGCTCGCCGGGTTCATCGGCATGGGTGCGATGTATTTCGTGATGTCCTTCCTCTACTTCCAGGCCCTCAAGTTGGCCCCGATCTCCACGCTGACACTCCTGTTCTACACCTATCCGGCCATCGTCACGGTGCTCGCCGCGATATTGCTCAAGGAGCGAATCAGCCGCGTCAAAGCGACGGCACTGGCCCTCGCTCTGGGAGGATGCCTGCTGGTCCTTCGTCCCTCCGAGCTGGGCAGCGGGCGGGGCGCGGCCTTCGCGCTGGTCGCCTCGGGGATGTATTCAGGATTCCTCCTGTGGGGAACGCCTCTGACGCGCGGGACCGACGCCGTCTTGTGCACGACCCTCATCTTGAGCGTCTCGGGGATCGGCTACGTGGTCGTGGCCCTGTTCCGAAGGGATCTGGAGATCCCGCGAGGCACGGCGGCGTGGGCGCCCATCCTGGGTCTCGCGGCGGTGTCGACCGTCATGTCGGACGTGTTGTTTTTCTGGGGCCTGCCTCGCACCGGGGCCAGTCGCGCCGCCATCCTGAGCACGCTGGAGCCCGCCTGCACGCTGGCCCTTTCGGGTCTCTTCCTGGGCGAGTCCATTCCTCCCGCGCGGCTGCTGGGAGGCGCGCTCATCCTGGCCAGCGTCGTGCTCATCCACCGGGAGTAGTGCATCGATGAGAGGGAGACCCAGCCCCGCGGCGCGGTTGACGAGCGCGATCATCCTGGCGCTGGCGCACAGCGCCGCGCAGGCCCAAATCCACCCCGAGGCGCCCAGGGTCAAGCCGATCGACATGACCGGTAATCCCAAGGAGGGAGCGAAGATCTATTGGACCTCCTGCTGGACGTGTCATGGCCTCGCCGGAGACGGGCAAGGGCCCGCCTCCGCGGGCATGAAGCCTCCGCCCACCGATTTCACCCGGCCGGACGCCCTGGCGAGCCGCTCCGACAAGGAAGTCCTGGACGCGCTCCTCAAAGGAAAGCCCGGGACCGCGATGTATCCGCAGCCGCTGGATCCCCAATCGGCGGTCAACGTGTCCGCTTACATCCGTACCCTGGCCCGCAATCCTGTGAAGGAGAAGAGCCTGCTCGAGGCTCTGGCCCGCGGCGACCGGGAAGCGGGTCGGATCCTCTACAACGGGCGCTGCTGGCCCTGTCACGGTGTCACGGGGCGCGGCAATGGACCCGCAGCCGCCGCGTTGAAGCCGCCGCCCGCCGATTTCACCGATCCCGACAAGGTCGCTGCTCGCACCGGCGCTCGGCTCTATCAAGCGCTGACCTCGGGGGTCCCCGGCACCGCCATGGCGCCGCAACCCCTCACGGAGAAGGAAAAATTCGATCTCATCGCGTATCTGCGAAGTCTGGTGCCCTACTCCGAGGATCGACCCGAAGCGGCCGCCAAGTCGGAGGCGGAGAGCGGCAATCCCCGATCCGGAAAGGAGCTGTACGACAAGCGCTGCTGGTCCTGTCATGGCAGCCGAGGAGAAGGAGACGGGCCCGCAGCGACCGCGATGGTCCCGCCGCCGACGCGATTCACCGACTATGAGGCGATGAAAGGCCGTCCTTCCCAGGACTGGTTCTCGGCGATCCAGTCGGGAGTGCCGGGCACAGCCATGTATGCTCAGCGCCTCACCGAGCGCGAAGCGTGGGATCTGGTGGCCTATCTGCGCTCTCTGGGCCGGCGCGGACCCGACACTCCCTGAGCGCGTGGCGGAGGGAGCGCCCGGGTACGCTCAAAAGTGGAAGAGATAGGTGAGCTTGACGGTGGAATCCCGCGCATTGAGCCCGGGCTCGCCGGTCTTCGCCCGCACGTTGCGCGATTCGTTGTAGACGAAGAAGAGATCCGCTCCAGGATGGTGGATCCAGTCCACGCGGAGATTCAGGCTGACATCGTCGTGGATATCGTCGACCTGGACGAGCGCCGACCCGAAGAGCTTCGGGGAGAGGGCCACATTGAGCCGCGTCACCCAAAGGTTGACGTCGAAATCTCCTCCCGGAAGTCGGACGCGGTCGTATTCGTAGCGGGTATTGATGGCGAAATGGGGACTCAGCTTGGCGGTCAGCTCCTCCGTGAGAGTGGTCTTGCGCCCGCCGAAGAAAGTCCCGGCGCTTGCCGTGAAGCTGGAAGCGACGCGCCGGCCCTGGAAGGTATTGAAGTAGACCGACCCCTGCCGCATCGGATAATCGCCCGCGGGAATGACCACGTCGAAGGGATCGAGGGAAAAATCCTCGGCAAGGCTCTCGAAAGGCTCCTCGTAAGTGGCCCCCAGCAGGTCACCCGTCTGGAAGCTGGTCTCGGCGAGGAGGAGATGATCTCGGGTCTCGAGCTTGCCGGTGTGATCCGTGATGTAGATCGGGTTGTACAGGAAGACGAACTGCCGGACGGGTGAGTTTTCCGGCCGAGGTTTCCAGGCCATCACCCCTTCGCTCCAGATGGCATCCCGCCTTGGCACGAATCCGATTTCAGGATCGAAGCCCGGGTCGATCCGCTGGTGCCGGATGGCGTACTGCCAGATGTCGCCGTCGCGCCCGAGCCGCAATCGCCAGGCCGAGCCGCTCCTGGGGGGATCCTCCGGGTCGCGCGGCACCCCGCCGGAGCGCAGCTCCGATGACCGGGAGGCGGCGTAGAAGAAGTCCAGGTTGTAGTCCTGGTGAAATGTCATGTGGGTGTCGGCGCCTGCGACCCGGTTCCCCCCGCCCGGACCCTCCCCCTCACGATCGGTGACGATCATCCCGACGCTGGAGCGCGAGAGGATGTCGTGTCGCACCCGAAGCACCGAGAAATTCGTCCTCGGCTCGGACCCATGCTCCTCCTGCACGACGTCCAGCAGCCCCAGGGATGTCCTGCGCATCCTTCCGGTGAGGCGCACTCCGCCCAGAAGCGGGATCGGCTCTCCGGTTCGCGATAGCCCGATGCGCCGACTGAAGAAGACGTCGGCTTGGGTGGAAGCGCCGAACTGGAACAGTCCCGCGTTCTCCAGGAAGAAATCGCGCTTCTCCGGAAAGAAGAGACTGAAGCGGGTGAGATTCACCTGCTGCACGTCGGCCTCGACCTGCGCGAAGTCGGTGTTGGCGGTCAGATCCAGCGTCAGGTTGCTGGTCAAGCCCCACTTGAGGACGTCGAGGCCCACCTCTCCCTGAACATTCCTATCGCCGGGAGGACCCGAGGTCTGCTCCGCGCGAACGAGGGAATAGGGCTTGATCTGCAGTCTCG
>DASYRY010000155.1:0-6398 GCA_036004025.1 Candidatus Polarisedimenticolia bacterium
GCGAGCGGCCGGCACCGCCTGCGCGGAGCGCTGGTCGTGGCTCAGGTGGCCCTGTCGCTGATCCTGCTGGTCGGCGCAGGACTGCAGATCCGCTCTTTCCTCCGCCTGATGAAAGTCGACCCGGGCTTCGACTCGGACAACGTGCTGACGCTGGGAGTCTCGTTGCCGGAGAAGAAATATCCGGACGGAGCCCGGCAGGCGGCCTTCTACCGGCAGGCCCTCGAGAATCTGCAAGCGCTGCCGGGCGTCCAGGTCGCCGCCGCTGCGAGCATGATCCCCTTCGGCGACAGCGACATGATCTTCTCCATGGTGGTGGAAGGACGTCCGCCGGACGGGCCGGGACAGAACGCCTCCGCCAACTGGTACTCGGTGAGCCCCGGCTATTTCCAGGCCATGGGGATCCCGCTGGTGAAAGGACGGATCTTCACGGAGCACGACGATGCCGCCGCGCAGCGCGTCATGATGATCAACGAGACGCTGGCCCGACGCATGTTCCCCGGCGAGGACCCGATCGGGCAGCGGCTCACGCTGGGGATCGACTCGAAGGCGGTGCGGGAGATCGTGGGCATCGTGAAAGACGTGAAGCATTACGGCCTCGAGTCGGACGTCACGATGCAGATGTACGAGCCCACGAAGCAGTGCGCGGTCGACTTCACGGCGTTCCTGCTGCGCACCCGGGGCGACCCGGCGGCCCTCGCTCCGGCCGCGCGGCGCGCCATCTTCAGCGTGGACAAGGACCAGCCCGTCTCCGACGTGAGCACGCTCGAATCGCTGGTGTCGGCCTCCGCCTCGCAGCGGCGCTTCAACACGATCCTGATCGGCTTCTTCGCCGTGGTGGCGCTCGTCCTGGCGGCGGTGGGCATCTACGGCGTCATCGCTTACTCCGTTTCCCAGCGCACGCACGAGATCGGCGTGCGGATGGCGCTGGGCGCCCAGCGGCGGGACGTCTTCTCGCTCGTGCTGCGCCAGGGGATCGTCCTGGTGGTCGCTGGAATCGGGCTGGGGCTGGTCGGGGCGGTGGCCCTGACGCGGCTCATCACGCGGCTTCTGTTCGACGTGAGCGCGCTGGATGCGACGACCTACGTGTCGACCCCGCTGCTCCTCGCGGGGGTGGCGCTGCTGGCTTGCTACGTCCCCGCGCGGAGGGCCTCCCGCGTCGATCCGATGGTGGCGCTGCGATACGAATAACGGGAGACGACGATGGGAACCCTTCTCCAGGATCTCCGCTACGGCTTCCGGATGCTTCTCAAGACCCCCGGGATCACTCTCCTCGCCATCCTCACGCTGGGGCTCGGCATCGGCATCAACACCGCGGTGTTCAGCCTGATCGACGTGCTGGTGCTACGGCCGCTTCCCTATCCGGAGGCGGAGCGCCTCGTCCAGATCTGGGAGAACAACCTGCCGAAGGGATGGGACGAGTCCTCGGTCTCGGACGCCAACTTCTTCGACTGGCGCACCCAGTCCCGCTCCTTCGAGGCGCTGGCCCTCTACAACCGTGAGAGCTTCGCGCTCACCGGCAACGGCGAGCCCGAGAGGGTCGAGGGCACCGCCGGCACGGCGAACCTCCTCGATCTGCTAGGCGTGCCGCCCGCCCTGGGGCGTGGATTCCTCCCCGGGGAGGATCAGCTGGGAGCGGAGCGCGTGGCGCTCATCAGCCACGCTCTCTGGAAGCGCCGGTACGGCGCCAGCCCGGATCTCCTGGGCCGGAAGATCGATCTCAATGGAATCCCCCACACTCTCGTCGGCGTGATGCCCCCGGGCTTCTCGTTCCTCTATGAGCCCAGCGAGATCTGGACCACCCTGAGCCTCGATCCGGCGAAGCGCGATCGGGACAGCCACGGATACCTGGCCATGGGGCGGGTGAAGCAAGGGGTTTCCCTGGCGCAGGCTCGAGCCGAGCTGGGCACCATCGCCCGCAGGCTCGAGAAGCAGTACCCCGGCACCAACACGGGATGGGGAGTCATCCTGTACACCGCCTGGGAGCAGGTTTTCGGCGAGAACACCCGCACGGCTCTGCTGGCCATCTTCCTGGCGGTGTTCTTCGTCCTGCTCATCGGCTGCGCCAACGTGGCCAACCTCCTGCTGGCGCGGGCAGCCGCTCGGGATAGGGAGATCTCGATCCGGCGAGCCATGGGCGCCGGCCGCTTCCGGCTTCTCCGGCAGATGCTGACGGAGAGCGTCTTGTTGTCGCTGTGCGGAGGAGTGGCGGGAATCCTGGTGGCATTCTGGGGCGTGGAGGTCCTGAAAGCGATCGCTCCTCCCAGCGTTCCCAGAATGGACGAGGTGGGTGTGAACGGGACCGCCCTGCTCTACACGCTGGCCTTGTCCCTGGGGACCGGATTCCTGTTCGGGCTGGCGCCCGCGCTGCAGCGCAGAGGCTCCAGTCTGATCGCCTCCCTGCAGGACGCCGGCCGGGGCTCCTCGGGGATGGCGCGGCACCGGCTCCTGAAGACGCTGGTGGTTTCGGAAGTGGCGCTGGCCCTCATGCTGCTGGCCGCGGCGGGACTCATGATCCGCTCGGTCCAAAGGATCTACTCCGTCGATCCGGGATTCAAGACGCAAAACCTCCTCGTGGCCGGCATCGCCCTCGCCGAGAATCGCTATCCCGAGCCGGCGGGACGCGCCGCCTTCTACCCGCAGGCGCTCGCCCAGGTTCGTGCCGCGCCGGAAGTCCGTTCCGCCAGCTTCGTCTCGACGCTTCCGTTGGGAGGATTGAATTCCTGGACCGACGTTCTGATCGAGGGACGCCCGGTTCCGAAGAGCGGCGAGGAGAACACCGTGGGAACGATCACCGTCGGGACCGGCTATTTCCAAACCCTTGGGATCCCCATGCGCGCCGGCCGGGAGTTCACGGACCGCGATGCCCTCGACGCGCCCCCGGTGGCCATCATCAACGAGACGATGGCCCGCCGCTTCTGGCCGGCAGGGAAGGACCCGGTCGGCCGGAGGATCCGGCGGGCTTCGGTGCCGGCCGAGTCTCCCTGGGTGACGATCGTCGGAATCGCCGCCGACGTCCGGCACCAGAACCTCCAGGATCCGCCGCGTGCGGAGGTGTACTGGCCGCAGGGCCAGCGAGCCCCTCTGGAGATGACGCTGGTCGTCCGTACGAGCTCGCCCCATCCTCTCCAGCAGGCCTCGGCGATCCGGCAGCAGGTATGGAAGGTGGACAAGAATCTTCCGCTGTTCGACATTCGCAGCATGGACGAGGTGATCGCTCGGCGGACCGCCGGACCTCGAGCGCTCGCCAAGGTGATGGGCGGCCCCGCCGCCATCGCGCTGCTGATGGCCTGCCTCGGCCTCTACGGAGTGCTGGCCTTCAGCGTGAGCGAGCGGACCAACGAAATCGGCATCCGCATGGCGCTCGGCGCGCGTCCCCGGGACATCCTGAGGCTGGTTCTGCGGCAGGGACTCCTGCTTATCTCGATCGGAGGGATTCTCGGGCTCGCGGGAGCTTTCGCGGTGACCCGGCTGCTGGCCAGCCTGCTTTTCGGATTGAGCGCGACCGATCCGACGACGTTCGTCTCCGTAGGCGGGGTTCTCGTGGCCGTGGCGCTGCTGGCGTGCTACGTCCCGGCGCGGCGAGCGGCGCGCGTCGAGCCGATGGTGGCGCTGCGCTACGAATAGAAGGGAGCGATATGGCGACCCTGCTTCAGGATTTCCGCTACGGCTTCCGGATGTTGCTCAAATCTCCCGGCATCACCGCCATCGCCATCCTCACCCTCGGGCTGGGCATCGGCGCGAACACCGCCATCTTCAGCATCGTGAACGCCGTGCTGCTTCGGCCGCTTCCTTACCCGGAGCCGGAGCGGCTCGTGCGGGTGCATGGGAACAATCTTCCGCTCAACCTGGCGAGCTCTCCCGTGTCTCCTCTCGACATGGCGGACTTCAGGAGAGACAGCCGGACGTTCGAGAATCTGGCTTCCTTCAGCCATTCCACCGCCGTCTTGACCGGCCGAGGCGAGCCGCGCTCGCTGGTGGTGAGCAGCGCTTCCTTCGGCCTGATGGATCTGCTGGGGGCACGGCTCGAGCGCGGGCGCTTCTTCCTCCCTGATGAGGAGAAGGAAGGCTCCGAGCGGGTCATCGTTCTCAGCCACGACTTCTGGCAGTCGGAATTCGGCGCGGATCCCGGCGCTATCGGACAGATGCTCACCCTGGCTGGAATCCCCCGGCGCGTGGTGGGAGTCCTGCCGCGTGGATTCCGATCTCCCGTGCCGGGACCCCAGGGAGAGCCGGACATCTGGCGGCCGCTCCTTCTCCCCTCGGATCCGGGCGCGCGCGGCGGGCACTGGACCTGGTGCGTCGGTCGTCTGAAGCCCGGCGTCACTCTCCGGCAGGCACAAGCGGATCTCGACTCTCTCGCGCAGAACATCGAGCGGACCTACCCCGCGACGAGCACCGGATGGAGGACCCGCATCGTCTCGCTGGGGGAGGATCGGGTGGGCGACGTGCGCGGCGGGCTGCTCGCGCTGTCGGGGGCGGTTTCTCTGGTGCTGCTCATCGCCTGCGCCAACGTCGCGAGCCTTCTCCTGGGCAGGGCTTCGCTGCGGGAGCGGGAGATGGCGATTCGCAGGGCGCTGGGAGCGGGACCCTGGCGCATCTCGCGCCAGGTCCTGACCGAGTGCGTGCTGCTGTCGGTCGCAGGCGGGGCCTTCGGCGCGCTGCTCGCCTCGTGGATGAAGGACCTGGTGCTCACCACCGCCGCCAGCTCGCTCCCCTCGTGGGCCGAGATCCGGCTCGATGGCCGCGTCCTCCTCTTCACGCTGGCGATCTCGGTCCTGACGGGCCTGGTCTTCGGATTCGGGCCCGCGCTCCACGGACTCGGGGCCGATCTCGGCCGCTCCCTCAAGGAGGGCGGGAGCCAGGCCGGAGCGGGACGCGAAAGAGCGAGATTCCGCCGGGGTCTCGTCGCCATCCAGGTCGCCCTCTCGGTGATCCTTCTCGCCGGCGCCGTCCTCATGCTGCAGAGCCTGTGGCGCCTGCTGAGCGTGGACACCGGCTTCAGGGCCGAGAAGGTCGTGACGCTGCCGATCGCGCTTCCCCCCGCTCGCTACACGGAAGCGGCGCAAATCAATAGCTTCTACCGCGGGCTTCTCGACCGCGTCTCGGCCCTTCCCGGCCTGCGGGCCGAGGGTCTGATCAACATCCTCCCGCTCAGCGGCGGGTATTCCGGCGACAGCTTCCTGATCGACGAGCATCCGGCGGTCGCGCCGGGACAGGAGCCGAGCGCCGAGCACCGGGCGGTCAGCGAAGGCTACTTCGCCACGCTCGGAATTCCTCTCCTGCGCGGACGCTTGATCTCCGGCCGCGACGATGGTCGCGCACCTCCCGTGGCGGTGATCAACGACGCCATGGCCCGCGCCTTCTTCCCGGCCGAGGATCCCCTCGGAAAGCACATCAAGTACAACGAAGTGTCGCGCGAGATCGTGGGGATCGTCGGCGACGTCCGACATTTCTCGCTCGCGGAAGAGCCTCGGCCGGAGTACTACTTCCCGTTCGCGCAGGAAGCGCTGACGGAATACACGCTGGTGGTTCGTGGACCGAGAGATCCAGCGAGTCTCGGGCCGCCGCTGAAACGGGTGATCCGGGAGCTGGATCGCGATCTGGCGGTGGGTCATCTCAGGCCCCTCGACGAGCTCGTCGATCGCTCCGTCGCGCAGCCTCGCTTCCGCGCCATCCTTCTGGGCTGCTTCGCGGCGCTGGCCCTGCTCCTCTCCGCCGTCGGGATCTATGGCGTCCTGTCCTCCGCCGTGAGCCAGAGGACGAGGGAGATCGGCGTCCGCATGGCGCTGGGGGCGCGGCGGCGGGACGTCGTGGGCATGGTCGTCGGAGAGGGGATGAAGCTGGTCGGGATCGGCATGGGCGCGGGGCTCCTCGGATCGCTCGGCTTGAACCGATGGCTCTCGGGATTCCTCTATCAGGTCAGCGCCAACAATCCCTTCACGCTGGCCGGAGTCTCGATCCTGCTGGGATGCGTGGCCCTGCTCGCGTGCGGCCTCCCGGCCTGGCGCGCGGCGAGGGTCGAGCCGATGTCGGCCCTTCGATACGAATAGGAGAGCGACCGTGATGATCCGATTGAGAAACGTCGAGAAGTTCTTCGAGTCGGGAGCGGGACGGACCTACGTCCTGCGGCGCGTGAACCTGGAAGTCCAGGAAGGTGATTTCCTTACTGTCATGGGTCCCTCCGGCTCGGGCAAATCCACGCTGCTGGGAATCCTCGGCATGCTGGACAGCGCGTGGACCGGCGAGTTCGACTTCCTGGGAAATCCCGTGCACTCGATGGGCCGGCGCGACCGGGCCGAGCTGAACAAGAAGCACATCGGGTTCGTCTTCCAGAGCTATCACCTCCTGGACAACCTGACCGTTTACGAGAATCTGGAGATTCCGCTCTCGTATCGCAA
>DASYRY010000156.1:0-5300 GCA_036004025.1 Candidatus Polarisedimenticolia bacterium
AATGGGCTTCGGAGTGGAGCGCCAGCTTGGGAAGGGCGACGTGCGGCGAGGCGAGCAGCCTGGTCCCCGTATGGACGGAGGATTTCAGCGTCAAGCTCGATCGTACGGGGCGCACGCGGGCGCTTCTGGAAACGGCGGCGCGCGAGCTTTGGGAAGGCTTGGGACAGACGATTCCCTCGGTTCTGGCGCACGGAGACTTCTGCGGAGAAAACATTCTCGAGGACGGACTCCGGTATGGAGCCATCGATTGGGAGCTGTGTGACGAGCTCTCACTCCCGGGCTACGACATGCTGGATCTCTGCCTTTGGATGGCCTTCAGGACGGAGGGGGCGGGACGCTGGGATCCCTTCGGCGCACTGGACCGGATTCTGAATGCCCGGGATCCGCTCGCGCAGGCGCTGCGCCGAGCTCTGGGCAGGTACGCGAGCAAGATGGGCTATCCCACCCAGGTGCTCCCGCCGCTGCTGGCTCTGGGATGGGCGGGATTCTGCCTGAAAAAGTTCCGCTACCTGGAGCAGGACGAGACGGGAAACTTCGCAAGGGCGCGCGCGGGCGTGAGAAAGATCCTGGAGACGGCATCCGAAGTCCTCTCGGGACAGGAGGAGCCTTCTTGAGAATCGGTCACCTTGCGCGGAACATCACGGCGGGCTACGCAGGGGCGGCGGTCAACGGCCTGACCCTCCTGGTCTTGACCCCGATGGTCATCCGGCACCTCGGACCGGTCGAATACGGCCTCTGGGTGCTGGCCACCGCCGTAGGCAGCTACTTCGGGTGTCTGAACGCCGGGAGCGGCGCCGCAGGGGTCCGGTCCGTGGCGGGACACGCGGGCGCGGGGAGATACGAAGAAGCCAGCCGTGAGCTTGGCTCCGTGTTCAGGATCTACGCTCTGATCGGCGTGATCGCATGCGCCGGCCTCGCGATCCTGAGCTTCACCAGCCTGAATCAGTTTCACGTGCCAGCGGACCATCAGGCGCAGGTCCGCACCTTGCTCCTGCTCATCGCGCTGAATTTTCTGATCTCGTTTCCCTTCGGTCTTACTCGCAGCGTCCTGGCGGGGCTTCATTCCTTCGGGATCCTGAACGCCGTCGAGATCGTCACGGCCGTCCTGAGGCTGGGCGCGACCGCCCTCCTTCTCTCCCGCGGCTACGGAATCGTGGCCCTCGGTCTCGTCCAGATCCTCGCTTCTCTGACCGGGCACCTGGCGCGCGGCATCGCCATCCGGCGCATGGCGCCGGAGATCCATCTCACCGGCGGACCCACCTATCGAGGTCTGGTGAAGGGCGTGACCCACTTCTCGGCTCTCTCCTTCGGCTACGAGACCCTGCGGACCTTCTTCGACAACGCCGATCTGATCTTGCTTGGCATTCTGGCGGGCCCCTCGGCGGTCGCCCTGTTCGCGCTGGCCACCACCTTGGCTTCGACCGTTCTCAAGGGACTCCAGCCCATCTCAGGGGTTCTGTTCCCCCTCGCCTCGGGGACTCCCGTCGGAGGCGGCGACGCTCCTGCTCGAATGCTCGAGGTGGCGACGCGGGTCAACCTCGCCCTCGCCATGCCGATAGTGACCGTGCTCCTCGTGGACGGGGGGGCGATTCTGAATCTTTGGGCCGGGGAGGGCTTCTCCGCCAGTCTTCCGCTGCTGAGAATCCTTGCCTTGGCCAGCCTGGTCGGGGCCGCGTCTTTGACGGCGACCACGATCCTCTTCGGCGCGGGGCAGGTCGGAGTGCTGCTCAAGGCCGAATCGGCCCGCTACATCCTGAATCTGGTCCTGGCGCTCGTCGGGTATCGGTTTTTCGGGCTCGCCGGAGTGGCGGCGGGAACTCTCTTGGCGACCCTCTCGGTGGATCTGTTCCTGGTGCTCCGGCGCGGCTGCGCGTGGGCCGGCTCATCTCCTTCGGGGTTCCTGGCTCGGTCGGTCGCGGCGCCGGTGCTGGCTGGATTGCCGGTGATGCTCGCCGTCGCTGTCTGGAAGCACTGGCTTCCCGATCCTTCGCTGCCGATGCTCGCGATCCGGATCACCTCCTGTCTAGCAGGGTTCGCCCTGGTCTACAGCCTGAGCGGGACCTTTCGTGAGGAGCGCCGGCTGATGGGCAGGGCATGGGTCGAGGTGTTTCGATGAGATCGCCCGGGCTTTACCGAGCCGAGAAGACGCCTCCTCGACCCTTCGGCGAGATCGGATGGAGGGAATGGATCTTCCCTCTGCTTTTCGCGGCGCTCCTCATGGGTCTGGTATGGATACCCTACCGTGACGCCTACCGCCGCCAAGGCATCGATCACAAGTTCATGGGTCTGGTGGGCGAGACGGCGATCGACGACAACAACGTCTATCTCGGGTTGATGCGCCAGGCGTCGGACGGCAATTCGCTGTTCACGAACAATTTCACGCCGGAGTCCAATCCGCCTGCGCTGTTCAATTTTCTCTACCTGTCTCTCGGCAGGCTCGCGGGATGGACCGGTTGGAGCCTAGACTACGTCCACCGTCTGTTTGGCGCGGTGTCCATCATCCTTCTGGTGCTGACCGCATACTCCTTCATCGCCACGGCGATCCGCCGGCCGTTCTATCGGCGCTTCGCGCTGGTGATCGCCTGCTTCGGCGGCGGCTTTCTCTGGCTCAACCGGCTGTTGCTCGAATCCATCGGCCTGAGCATCCGCCCCATCACGCCCTGGCTCGTGGAGATCAATCTCTTCCACGCCATGATCGTCTATCCCCATTTCATCTTCGCCGCGGCGCTGATGACGGGCTCTCTCACCCTCCTGCTCAAATCGGAGCGTGTCCGGCGGTTCGCGCCCGCCGTGGCCGGAGGGTGCTACGCGGCGATGCTGGCGGCGAGTCATGCGTTCGAGGCGGTTGCGTTCGTTCCGATCGCGGCCGTTTACCTCATCCTCGACTGGCTGGGACAGGGGCGCGTCCCGGGGATCAATCGGCTAAAGAGCATGGCCATCGTCTTGGGCATGCCTCTCGTGATGCTCGGGATCAATCGCTGGATGCTGATGAAGGAGCCTGTTTGGGGCGACGTGGTGGCACGCCTCGATTTCCACACGCCGGAACCTTTTCGCCTCATCTTTGGATTGGGGGCCAGCTTCTTCATCGCGGTGCTCACCTTCGAGGGCCTCCTGCGTATGGAGCGACCTTCGGGGGAGCGGATGGCCAAGGCCTGGGTTCTGACCGTGCTCTTCCTGGCCTACGTTCCTTACATCAACTGGAGGTGGCACCTCCTGAACGGGATCCAGATTCCCCTGGCGGTCCTCGCGACCCAGGGGCTGCGCAGAACTGTGTTCCGCTGGATCCTCCTTCGCCGGCGCGCCCGGCACCGCCTGCGCTGTCGTCCTCGCGGCCTGTGGGCTCCGCCCGGTCTGGCCGCCGCCATGACGTGCGTGGTCCTGGCGTGCTGTCTGAGCGCCGTGAACCTCTTTCTCTCGTACCGCTACGAGGTCACCAAGGTGAGGGTCCCCGCCTATCTCACGACCGCCGAGGTGTCGGCGATGGGTTGGATGGATCGAGCCGTCCCTCGCGACGCCCTGATTCTCGCATCCGGGGTGATCAGTAATTACCTCCCGCGGATGTCGGGGCAGAGGGTCTTCGTGGGAGAGGACAAGCTGACCCAGGCCTTCGAGTCGCGCGAGCGGGACGTGCATGAGTTCTTCTCGGAGCAGTGGGACGACGCGAAGCGGATGGCGCTCCTGAAGCGATTTCGAGTGGACTACCTCTTCTACGGCCCGGATGAGCGAAAGCTGGGTCCCTACGATCCCGCGCGGGCGGCCTTCCTCAGCACTGTCTACGACAAGGACGGCATTCAGATCTACCAGGTGCGGGGTGAGAATCCCACCGCGATCCGCGCTGCGGTCCCGAATTCGGGAGGGGCGATGCCATGAAGGGCAAGGCCTTCTCCCCCGAACAGATCTCGGTCATCGTCTGCACGCGCAACCGGGCGGATCTGCTGGATCGCTGCCTGGCGCGCCTCGCCGAAATGCGACCGGCGGCGGGGGAAGTGCTGGTGGTGGACCAGAGCGAATCGCCGTCGTCAGGGATGGTCGCGCGGGGGTACCGGGACCGGATTCCGGGCCTGCGGCACCTCGCGACTCCAACACGCGGACTCAGTCGCGCGAGGAACGTGGGAATCCAGGAGGCGCGAGGAGAGATCCTCGCCTTCATCGATGACGACTGCTTGGCCCGGACGGACTGGGTCGGAGCGGTGGCGGAGGCGTTCTCCCGATATCCGGAAATCGCGGTGCTCACCGGCGGCTCTGTCCCGGAGGCGCGGGACTGCACGGATCCGCGGATCCTTGCCGCGACGACTTGGCACCCGAAGACGCCGCGCATGGTCCGATCGTTCGTGGACCCGGCGGGGGTGGGGGGAGGCTTCAACCTCTCCTTGAAAAAGCGGTGGATCGAGACCGTCGGAAACTTCGATCCCGCCCTGGGCGCCGGGGGCAGGTTCCGCAGCGCGGAGGACACCGATTTCATCCACCGGATTCTCTGCGCCGGTGGCGTTGTTCGATACGACCCGGACGTGGTCGTCGCTCACCTTCCGTGGAGGGACGGCGAGTTCCAGTCGGCGGTGGAATGGGAATATGGATACGGGATCGCCGCGTGGGCGCTGAAGCGTCTGGGGTGTGGAGATTTCTTTCCGGCACGGGTCGCGGGGCATGTTTTCCTGGTCCAGGGGCGGCGCGCCTTGGGGGGATTGTTGAGACGCGACGATTCGGCCTGGAAGACCGGAGTCGCGTATGTCAGCGGATTGGGTCGCGGTCTCGTGAGCTGGCTCATGACCTCGGGACACCCGGGGAGCCGCGAGGAGATCCCGGGGGAGGCCAAGACCGGTGGCTGAGAGTAACGGCGTGAAAATCCTGATGTACCACTGGATCAGCGGCGATCCGGGTCAGAGGCTGCGCCATTGGGGCGTGACGCCCGATCAATTCGAATCCCAGGCGCGCCAGCTCCATGAAGGCGGCTTCCGTACGGTGACGCTGGGCGAAATCGTGGACAGCGTCGGTGGACGAAGACCGGCGCCGGAGAAAGCGGTGGCCCTCACGTTCGACGATGGGTATCGTGATTTCCTCGAGGAAGTCGCGCCGATCCTCGAGCGGTTCGGTTTCACGGCCACCCTCTTCCTGGTGGCGGATCGCGTGGGTCAAACGAATGCCTGGGATTCGCGCCATGGCGATCCGCCGCGACGACTGCTCTCCTGGCGGGAAGCCTCCGAGCTCGCCTCCCGAGGCTTCGAGATCGGATCGCACACGCGGACTCACAGGATGATGCCCCGGCTCCCCGATCACGAGCTGAGGGAAGAGATTCTGGGATC
>DASYRY010000157.1:0-13779 GCA_036004025.1 Candidatus Polarisedimenticolia bacterium
CTCCACGCTGGATCGGATCGCTCCCTCCGAGGTCGTCCCGCAGGAGATCGTGCGGGAAGCGCTCGAGCTGATGTCCCCCGTGGCGCAACTGCGCGGGATTGCGGTGGTCAGCACGCATGAGGGACTCTCCATACGGATCCGCCTGGATCGCGAGAAGATCAAGCAGGTGCTCATCAACCTGATCCGAAACGCCTTGGAGGCCATGCCCGAGGGAGGCGCTCTCACCGTGACGACGCGCGCCGAGGCGGACACTTTCCTCATCGAGGTGGCCGACACGGGAGTCGGGATCGAGGCGGGAAAGGACGTATTCGACTTCTTCGTGACGACCAAGAAGGGCGGGACGGGACTCGGGCTGCCGATCGCCAAGAGCATCGTGGAAGCCCACGGCGGCACCCTCTCCTACCGGAGCCGTCCGGGGCAAGGGACCGTCTTTTCCATCGCGTTGGGTCGGGACGACACGCAAGATTAGGGAGCGGGCATGGAGGCAGTCTCGGAAGGGAGTCGCGGCAGGGTGGTCGTGGCGGACGACGAAGAGTCCGCGCGCATCACGCTGGGCCAGATCCTGAAGGAGGACGGCTACGACGTGTACCTGGCGGCCGATGGCGAGGAAGCGCTGCGTCAGGTGGCCGCGGAGCAGCCCGACGTGCTGCTCACCGATCTCAAGATGCCGCGCATGGACGGCCAGGAGCTGCTCGCCCGCGTTCACCAGGCTCACCCGGAGGTTTCGGTCGTGATCATGACCGCGCACGGCACGATCCGAAGCGCCGTCCAGGCTCTGCGCCAGGGGGCGGAGGATTACCTCACCAAGCCGGTGGACGTGGAGGAGGTGGAGCACCTGCTGGACCAGATCCTCAAGCGCCGGCGGCTGC
Source organism: Candidatus Polarisedimenticolia bacterium (assembly GCA_036004025.1). Classification (GTDB taxonomy): domain Bacteria; phylum Acidobacteriota; class Polarisedimenticolia; order Gp22-AA2; family AA152; genus AA152. The sequence continues at coordinate 870 of DASYRY010000157.1, forward strand.
GGGCCGAGGCGCGGCTGCTGCGCGAGCGGCTCGACGAGAAGTACCGGTTCGAGAACATCATCGGGCGCAGCCCGGAGATGGTGGAGGTGTTCAGCCTGGTGGAGCAGGTGGCGCCCACCCAGGCGTCGGTGCTCATCACCGGTGAAAGCGGCACGGGCAAGGAGCTGATCGCCCAGGCGATCCACCAGCGCTCCCCCCGGCGCGACGCGCCCTTCGTGAAGGTTTCCTGCGCGGCGCTCCCCGAGACGCTGCTCGAGAGCGAGCTGTTCGGCCACGAGCGCGGCGCCTTCACCGGTGCCGTGGCGCGCCGAGCGGGACGCTTCGAGATCGCCGCCGGCGGGACCATCTTCCTGGACGAGGTGGGGGACATCCCGGTGGGGATGCAGGTCAAGCTGCTGCGTTTCCTTCAGGAGCGGCAGTTCGAGCGGATCGGAGGCAACCAGACGCTCACAGTGGACGCGCGCGTCATCACCGCGACGCACCGGGACCTGCCCGCCCTCATCAAGGAGGGGAAGTTCCGCGAAGATCTCTACTACCGCCTCGACGTCATCGAGATCAAGCTGCCGCCGCTGCGGAGCCGCGCCAGGGACATCCCGCTCCTGGTGGAATTCTTCGTCAAGAAGTACGCCGCGGTGAACCACAAGGAGATCGAAGGAGTGGACGACGAGACGCTGGCGGCTCTCATGGCCCACGGCTGGCCGGGGAACGTGCGCGAGCTGGAGCACGCGGTGGAGCGCGCGGTGATCCTGGCGCGACACCCGATGCTCGACCTGGGGCTGTTTCCATCCCTGCCGCGGCCGGCCGAGCTTCCCTCCGCGGCGCGGGCGGGCACCTCGGCGGCTTCCACGATGGAAGAGATCGAGCGCGAAGCGATCCTGCGCACTCTCGAGTCGGTGGGAGGCTCCACCGTCCGAGCGGCGGCCATCTTGCAGATCAGCCCTCGCACCATCCAGTACAAGCTGAAGGAGTACCGCTCCCGCAACGTGATCGCCGCGCCGCCGAAAGAGCCGGCCTGACGGACCTCACGGTATCGCGGCGCTCCTTCCGGAGCGGCGCGACTCCTGCCTCGGGACCCCTCGAGCCCCGCTTCACGTCCCAATCCTCGCACAGCAGGATCCTGGATAGCTTCCCGTGCGCCCGCGCTTCCATCTGACGGACGGCTTCCCGGGATACGCCCAGTTTCCGTCCCACCTCCTCCAGCGTCTGGATCCGGCGCCCGCCGAATCCGTAGCGCCATGACAGGACCCGAGCTTCGCGCGGCGTGAGCCGGCGCAGCGCGCGCCGCACCCGGATGCGCGTCTCCTGGCGCAGCAAGACTTCCATCGGATCCTCGGCGGAGGAGTCGGGCAGGGTTTCCCCGAGAGTGCGCGAAGAATCTGCGGAGACCGGTGTGCCGAGGGAGACTTCGATGGGAAGGAGGCGCCGCGCCCCGTGCGCATCGTACCGCTCGGACCACGCGCCAGGGCGACGCCGGCCACGCGCGCCCGGACGATCGTCCTCGACGCGGCGCAAAGCTTCGCGGGACTTCAGCTGCTGGTAGCGTGGGACGTGGATGAGGGCCCCCCGGCTCTCCAGGGCGTCGAGGATCGCCTTGCGGATCCACCAGACGGCACAGGAGAGGAAGCGCGCTCCTCGCGCAGGCTCGAAGCGGCGCGCCGCCCGGAGCAGCCCGAGATTCCCCTGACTGATGAGGTCATCCAGCGCGACCGAGCGTCCCTGGTATTGCCGGGCGATCTTGACCACGAAGCGCAGGTTAGATTGCACCAGCCGGTGCAATTCGGTCTCGGAGTCCGTGTCTTGCAGGCGCGCGACCACGCCGGCTTCCTCCGCCGGGGTCAAAATCGGAAAGCGCTGAATCTCGAGCAGATAAGCCGCCAGGCTGGAGCCTCGGCTTTGTGCAGAGGATTCCCTCATGCTTGGCTCACGATTGGTCTCCGGACAGATGCCGCCCGATGGGACGGTCCTCACGAGGCCGAGGATCGCTTGCGACCGTGACGGGTTCGGATCGGAAAGAGGAAGATCTCGCGACGGATGCATGCTGCCCGAGCTGTCTCAATCAGGCGCACGGGGCGCAGTTCGTGCACCTTGAATCCAGCCGCACGAAAAAATCCGCGCGGCCGAGAAGTCCCGGAATCCCTCCCGGATTCGCGGCCGGAAAACGAAGCCCTGCGGTGAGCCCGCCCAACATGATGGGTTGCATCAACTTCCGTGACCGGACGCGATCGTGCCCTGGCGCGGGCGATGCGCAAACAGAAGTGGCATTGCGCTTGCTCATCGGATGAAGCGAAGCGCTCAGCCGAAAGCGAGACGTAGGAGGGGGGCGCTGCAGGTTCGGAAACGATCGATTCAAAGGGAGGAATCACCATGAATGCTCTGACTCCGTTCGATCCGATTTACATGACTCCGGTCGATCCTTTCAAGGAAATGCGAGAGTTCCAGACCCGCTTCTCGGCTCTCTTCAATCGACTTCCCATGAAGAAAGCGAACGGCAAGGAAGAGATGCTGGCGACGACGGAATGGATGCCCGCCGTCGACATCGTCGAGGACGAGAAGGAATACCTCATCAAGGCGGAGCTTCCCGACGTGAAGAAGGAAGACGTCCACGTGAAGGTCCAGGAAGGCGTCCTCTGCTTCTCCGGGGAGAGGAAGTTCGAGAAAGAGGAGAAAGGGAAGAAGTTCCATCGCGTCGAGCGCGCTTATGGCACCTTCAGCCGGACGTTCGAGCTGCCGGATGACGCCAACGACGCGAAGATCCTGGCCGAGTTCAAGGACGGCGTCCTGAAGGTCCACCTGCCGAAGAGCGAAGGGGCCAGGCCGCGCGCCATCGACGTCAAGATCGGGTGAGGACCGCCATGAATCGGAAGCGAGAAGGGACGAGGAAGGACGGGACGGATCGCCCCGGCCTGCTGGTGGGTCTGGATTTTTCGGAGCCCTCGCGCAGGGCGCTCGACCAGGCCCTGTCACTGGCCCGAGAGCGGGACGCCAGCCTCCTCATCCTCCACGTGATCGACGGGGAGGGGCTGAAGGAAGCCGCTCACCTGGCGGAAATCCCGGAACAGCATCTCCGGGAGAAGCTGGAGCGCGAGCGGCGCAAGCGGCTGGAAGGAGTCGTGGCGGAAGCACGGGACGGGAGCAGCGACGTTCCTTGCCAGATCCTGATCGCGTGGGGGCGCCCGTTCCAGGAGATTCTGAAACGCTCGGCGGAATACGCCGTGAACCTCATCGTCCTGGGCACGGCCGGGCGCTCGGCGGACCTGGAAAGGGCACTCTTCGGAAGCACTGCGGAGAAGGTGCTCCGCGGCGCATCCTGTCCCGTGCTCTGCGTCCCTTCCGATTTCTGAGGGTGGACCCACTCACCCGTTTTTTTGATAGTGCCCCGGGAGAGAGGGCGAAGGCGTCACGTATCGGATGACGCTCTCGTTCCCCTCTCCCGGGGCTCTCTTGTCCCGCGACGATACGAGCCGCGAACCTACCAGGAGTAATTCCAGGCGAGCCCCACCTGTCGATCCTGAGCGTTGAGCAGTGGCAGGAAACTGGAGCGCCGGACGGGAGTCTCGCCGCGCCGGGCCAGCACCATCCTTCCCATGCTGTTGCCCAGCAGGGCGCCCGCGATGACGTCGGTGGGATAATGCCGGGCGAGCGAGACCCGGGAGACGCCGATCAGCCCCGCCGTTCCATAAGCGACCCAGGAAACCCACCGGTGATCCGGATACATTCCCGCGAAGACGGTCGCGACGGCGAAGGCTCCGGTGGCGTGGCCCGACGGGAAGGATCCGACATGCTCTCCTTTCGTGTGATCGTAATCGGCGAAATCGCCGATGCCGCGCGACGACGGGCGGTTCCTCCCCGTGGCGGCTTTGAGGACGCTGCTCCAGAGCCCCGCGCTCAGGGCGGCTTCGGCGGAGAGGCTCGAGGCTTCCGCGAGGCGGTCGTGCCCGCTCCAGCGCCCTGCCAAATAGCCGACGCCCATCAGCAAAGCTCCCGCCCCGGCGTCTCCCAGCTGAGATAAAAGCCGGGCCGATTGCCGGCTCGCTCCCCCAGTGTCGCTGCTCAAGTCGGCCCCTAGCTCGGCGTCGACCCCTCCATCCTCGTCACGACTGAAAGAGTATGCGAGCGCGCCGTTCACCAGGAAGGGGACGGAGAAAGCCGGGTTTCTGACTTCGGTAGGGATCCAGGTCTTGAATAGGAACTTCTGGTCCTTGAAGAAGCGGCGGAAGAGGTTGGTCCTCCAATAAGGGACGTCGCCGGGTGAGGAAGCGGTGTCGGCGCCTTCGGGGGAGTCGACTCCCTCCGTCGAAGAGGGTTCCGGGTCAGGGGGGTCCGAGGACTCCAGCGAAGGTGAACCGGAGGGCCCATCGGCGGGAGGCTTGCCAGAGCTGCCCTGCGCCCGGTCGACGGTGACGGAGAGAAGGGCGATTCCAAGAATTGGAAGGGCAAGGCGACTCAGGAGACGATGCCGGCTACCGAACATGTGCCTCGATAATAGGCCTTCTTACTGGCCGCACCCACGCCTTGGCGAGGCTTCTGCTGGGCACGTACAGCAGGCCCATGGAGACCGCTTCACTCCGCCCAGCGCGCGATGAAGAGGTTCGTTTCGTGGGAGCCGGGCTCGGCCCGGTTGGAGGCCCAGACCAGGAATCGCCCGTCCGGGCTGAAATGGGGGAAGCCGTCGAATCCTGGACTGGTAGTGACCTTCTCGGCGTCCCCTCCCTCTTTTCCGATCAGGTAGAGATCGAATTCTCTTCCCCCGCTCGAGCCGGCGTTGGACGCATAGAGGATGCGGCGGCCGTCGGCGGTGAAGGTGGGACAGAAATTGGCGGCCCCGTTGTGGGTCAGCTGGCGCACCGAGGAGCCGTCGGCCTTCATCGAGTAGATCTCGAGCGCGTGGGGCCGGATGAGTCCCTTCGCGAGCAGCTCCTTGTACTCCTTCAGCTCCTCGTCCTTCGGGCGGCTCGCGCGCCAGACGATCTCCGAGCAGTCGGGGCTGAAAAAGGCCCCGCCATCGTAGCCGGTTTCCCGGGTGAGCCTTCGGACCTGCCCCTCCTCGTCCATGACATAGAGATCCAGATCCCCGTCGCGCACCGAGGTGAAGACCATCTTGCCTCCCCTCGGGCACCAGGTCATCTCGGCGTCGTAGCCCGGAGTGTCGGTGAGCCGCCGAATCCCCGAGCCGTCGGGTTTTGCTTCCACGATGTCGTAGGTGTCGTAGAGGGCCCAGACGTATCCCTGGGAATGGTCTGGACGCAGGGGACAGGCCTCCCCTCCTCCTTCCGTCGTGGCGTAGACGATCCGGTCCGATTCAGGATAATCGAAGTAGCCGCAGGTCGTGCGCCCCTTGCCACTGGAGACCCGCTTCGAGTCTCCCGTCGCGAGGTCCATCACGAACTCCTGATCGCACGGCGCGCCGGGAGGGGTCGCCTGATAGATGAGATGCTTTCCATCGGCACTGAAGTAGGCTTCGGCGTTCTCCCCGCCGAAAGTGAGCTGCCGGATCTCCTTGAGGTGGGGCTCTCCTTCGAAGCTCTTGGAAAATGGCTTGCCGGCGCCGATGGAAAAATCGGGGCCCGGCCTTCCTTCGAAGAACGCCCCCGCGGTCGAGGGTGGAGAGGCATCGGGCCGGGCGGATGGCGGGGTGGACCCGGCGGACCCTCCATGCGAAGGCTCGGCCTCCGCCGGTTTCGTGGCGGGGGCGGATGCGGATTCACGGCCCATCGTCGCCCGGTCGCCGAGCGTCGCCCGGAGCGCAACGCGCTTCTCCGCGCGCACGACCATCACCACGATCGTCTCACCCGGCTTGTGATCCTGCAAGGCAAAGGTCATGTCGTACAGGTTCTCGATGCGCGTGCCGGCCATCTCCACGATCCGATCCCCGCCGCGTATTCCCGCCAGGTCCGCCGGCCCACCTTTGCGGACGTCGGAGAGAAGCACTCCGCCGGAAGTCACCTCCATCGCCCGGTAATCGGGAATGGTCCCGAGATAAGCGCCGTACCCGCGGCTGTCTCCTCCCATGACCGGGCCCGTGGAGGTGCGCACGTAGGTCGGCCGGGCAGGATCGATCGCGACCTGCTGGATCAGGCGGGCGGCGAACCGCTCGATCTCCGCGGCGCCCTCGGCGTTGAGCGTCTTGGGATCGTCCTCCGGCGTGTGATATTCCTTGTGGGCGCCGGTGAAGAAGTGGAGGACCGGGATCCCCGAGGCATAGAAGCTCGTCTGGTCCGAGGGACCGTACCCATCGCCGTGGCTCTTGATCTTGAGGGCCGGATCGGCTTCCTTCGCCGCGGCCATCAGATGCTCCCACTCCGGGGCGGTCTCCGAGCCCAGAGCCATCAGCTCGCCGTCGCGCAGGCGTCCCACCATGTCGAGGTTGATCATCGCGACGATTCGATCCAGGGGGACCGGAGGATGCTGGACGAAAAAGGAGGATCCCGCCAGCCCCACCTCCTCTCCCGTGAAGAGCAGGACCAGGACGCCACGGTGCCGGGGAATTCGCGAAAGCGCCGCGCGAAGCCGTTCCCCAATCTGCAGCGCCGCCATCGTTCCGGAGGCGTTGTCGTCGGCGCCGTTGTGGATCGCCTTCTCGTTCGGACGCATGGAGCCCTGCCCGCCATAACCCAGGTGATCGTAGTGGGCCCCCAGCACGACGACTTCATCGGCCAGATCGCCGCGACCCGGAATGAGCCCGCCCACGTTGTCGGCGTCGGCGTAAACGGCTTGCAGCGCGATCGTCCCCTTCAGCGTGATGCCGGTTTCCCCCAGCGAGCGTGGGGTGAGGTCCTTGTCCACGTACTCCTGGAAAGCCTTGAGGTCCACGCCCGCGCGGCTCAGCCATGACTGCGCGACAGAGGTCTTGACCTGGATCACCGGAAGGCCCGCGGCAGATTCGGGACCGTCGTTCGCCAGAACTGGAAGCTTGTCCTTCCCCTCGTCTTGAAGAGGGCCGGTGGCGAAGATCACCGCGGAAGCGCCGCGCTCCCTGGCTTGGAGCGCCTTGTAGCGAAGCGCCGAGAAGCGGCTCGGCTTCCTCCCGTCGAAGGGGGAGCCTTCGTCCTTCTCCTGCGGCTCGTAACGGAGCATGAGGGCGATCTTGCCTTTGAGGTCGATCCCGTCGAACTCGCGATATCCCAGCGCGGGGGCCTCGATGCCGTAGCCGACGAAAGCCACCTCGCCTGCGACCTCGCCCGGGCTGGAGAATCCCAGCGGAGTCCAGTCTTCCCGGGCCACCGAATCCAGGCGGTTCCCCTCGGCGAGGCGCACGCCGATCTTCACCTTGAGGCTCTGGCGATAGCGTCCTTGAAAAGCGGGAGCGAGGCCGCCGCGGTGAAGCTGCTTCTCGATCCAGTCCGCGGCGCGCCGGATCCCTCCGGTCTCGATGCCTCGGCCCTCCATGCCGTCGGAGGCGAGCGTCTCGACGCCGCGCTGAAAATCAACGGCCGCCGCCCGGATCTCGGCATCGGCGGACGGTTCCTGAGCGGCGGAGACGGTGACCTGACGCGCGAGGACCCACGATACGACAAGCCCCATCAGCCCGAGAGCTGGGGCGGCGCGGCGGACGTGCTTCGCGAAGGTGGACTGGATGCCCCGTCGGGACAATTCTTCCTCGAAGAAAGGCGCAAGAAACTGGAAGCGTATCTTGGGGCCCTTCGCTCCGTCAACCGAAGCGGCGCTTCTGGCCGCCCGATGGGAAGTTCGGAGGATCCGGGGAAGCCATGCCCTCTGTGCTAAACTGGAAACGGGCATTGGCGACGGGTGCCCTTTCTCCCCACACAGTGGTCACGATGGTTCAGGAGAGCCTCCTGCGCGTGAGGATAGGACGTCGGATTGCAGGGCTGCTCGTTCTGTGCGTGGCAGCTGCGGGGGTCGGTCCGGCCTATGGAGCCGGCACCCCGGCGGACCATCTCCATCCTGACGCATTCCGGACCCAGACCTGGATCGACGTGGACCTTCCTTCGGACCGCGTGCTTCTCCAGAACCTCCGAATCCTCACGGCCAACCGCAGCTGGAGCATGAAGATCTGCGAATCCATCCTCGATCCCTCCACCTGCGTCCAGGTGGTCGGGACCCCGGGTTCGCCGGTCGGTTGGCGGGGCGATTTCCGGGATAAGAACTGGACCAAATCGTACGAGGATCGGCAGGCCGGCCGGAAGCTTCATCTTCAGGTGACGCCCGTGGGAGGCGACTGGATGATCTTCCGGATCCAGGTCGAAGTGACCGCGCTGCCATGAAGCACCTTCTCGTCCTGGCGGCCGCGTTCCTGCTCCTCGCCTCCGAAGGCTGGGCGCGCAACTGCATTACGACTCGGACCGGTAATTGGAGCGATCCCACCCTCTGGACCGATTGCAATGGAGTCATTCCTTCGCTCCTCGATACGGCGGTGGTCGCGGACGGCCACGTCCTCACTTACGATCTCAACACTCTTTCGGGCGACACGACGGGCAGCCTCTGGGTGATGCCCCAAGGCACCTTGAGATTCCCTCCCGGGGAGCATCGCCTCCAGCTCTCCAACCAGGATGCGGTTTTCATCGAAGGGACGCTCTCGGTCGCCAACGGCACGGTCATCGCTCTACGAACCGATGTCGCGATTCCCGGCTTCGTCATGCAGAACGACTCGGAGTTCAACAGCGACGGGGTTGCGCTGGGCCCGTTGCGCACGCTCGACGTCTTGAGGGTTTTCAGCAGCGCTCCCCTGTGCGGCGGGACGGAGCGCTGGGAGCTTCAAACCTCTTCAGCCGTGACCTCCCTCGTCCCGGGCGATCTGGTCCAGTTCGCCTCCGGCGCGGCCCAGGGGAGGATGTACGAGGTGGTCTCGATCAAGACGAACAAGATCTCCGTCTGTCCGCAGCTTCCCGACAACGTCTCTCTGGGGCCCCGCCTGACGCCGCATGCACCCACCAGCGCCGAGTACGTGCCCGGAGCGATTCCCGTCCAGATCCCCGCGGCCCAGGATACGTTTTGGGCTTGGCACCCCTGGAGAATCGTCCGGGTCGGTGCGACTTCCGGCTGGTTCCTGAGCGAGTACAACCTGCCGGATCGCGAGAATCGAGGGCGCTTCGAGTGGATCGGAGGCGACTTCTCCGGGTTCGGGGAGCCCTCGGCCGGACAGGGGATCTTCCTGACATGCGGGGCCGGAAGAGCGCCGGTGATCATGGCGCATAATAATTTCCACGATCATCAGCAAGGCATCCGGCTCGCGTCGGGCGCGAGCGGCGCGGGATGCGATCGTCCCAATCTCACCTGGAACGTGATTCACGACGGCATCGTGCCGGACGGGAACTTCCATCTCGGCGTCCTTCGAGAGGGGGCCGGGCGGTCCAGCGGCGGCGTCATTGCCTGGAACACGTTCTACCGCACCGCGCAGAACACCGTGCAGGTCAATGCCGTCGGCGAGACCTATCCGCTCGAGGGGTTCGACGTCGCCTACAACACAGGATTCGAGATGGGCACCGCCAACGGAGGGGAGTGCGAGTTCATCGAGACCGACGTCATGAGCGAAACCGTCGTGGAGTTCAACCGCTCCTGGAAGACCTCCCGAAAGTGCGGAGGTATCATCGCGAAGCCGACCAGCGCCCCATCCTTGTTCGCCAACAACCTGATCCGGGGGAACTACCTGCAAGGGACCCATTACGGGATCGATCTGTCCGAGCTCGGCGACCTTTTTCGGGACAACGTGGCCATCGGAAACTACGTGGCCGATACCTACGCCTACGGCATGCGTATCTGGGCTGCTTACGGCAACGTGGTGCGTCGCTGGGCGGAAGGCAATGCCGAAGAGGGCATGTCGAATCGGTACGCCGTGGCGGCTCTGGTGACGGAAGGGAATTTCCTGGACGGCGCGGGATCCGCCCGCTCGTCTCAGGGAATCCTGTTCGTGGACCACGGCGCTCCGGAGATCAGGGGTTTGTTGCGGAACAACTTCGTTCGAGGCCTCTCGGACGAGCCGGGGCAAGGCGGATGCATCCTCGTGGACGGATCCTACGAGGCGCACCCGGTGGACATCCTGCACAATGCGTGCGATTGCGATCGTCTTCCCGGCTGCACCGGGGTCACCATCGAATCCGGCTTCTGGCCTACCTCTCCCGTGAGTCTCAACGTGGCCGACAACGTCGTGTTCGACGTCCAGGGCGATCTCCTGCAATTCGGCGCGGCGGCCCGGGCCGACACCCAGTGCCCCAACGTCGGAGAGACTCTGCAGAACCTGACCCGATGGCCCGCCGACGCCGTCCCCGCCGAGGGAGTCTGGTCCGCTCTGAGCGGGGAAGCGGTCCGGGACCCGTTTTTCGTCGATCCGGAGCGGGACCTGAACTATCTCCCCCAATCGAGCGAGCCCGGGGCCGGAACGTTCCCGCCCGGCTCCTCCATCGGCATCATGAGCGCTTCGTTCGACGCCTCCCTCTTCCCGGCCTTCCTGAGGGCGGTCATGGTGGAGCCGGTGGCCATCGCCAACGATCCGCTGGCGGATGACGATTCCGACGGGATCCCCGCCGATCTGGACAACTGCGACGCGATCCCCAACGCGACGCAGGAGGACGGCGACGGAGATGGCCTGGGAGATGTCTGCGATCCCTGTACCGACTCGGACGGCGACGGCTTCGGGAGCCCCCTCACGATCTCGAGCACCTGCCCGCTCGACAACTGCCCGGATCTCAAGAATCCCCTCCAGGCGGATGTCAACGCCGATGGAGTCGGGGACGACTGCGATCTCGCGGATGGGCTCATCCTTCTGAGTCTTCCCAGCACGACCCTTCTGACGTGGCAGCTCGACGCCGCCGCAACGACGTTCAACGTCTACCGCGGGGATCTGAGCGTCCTCCGCCAGACGGGGCAATACACCCAGGACCCGGCGGTGGTTCCCCTCGCGAGTCACACCTGCGGTGTCGCCGTACCCTCCTTGAGCGTGGCCGGGAATCTTCTGGCCGGCCAAGCGGTGTTCTATCTGGTGACCGGAGAAGGAGGAGGCGTGGAGGGGACTTTGGGGACGAACAGCAGCGGAGCGCAGCGACCGAACAGCCACCCGTGTCCGTGAAGCAGCGGTCGAGCCGAACTAGGAGGCGAGGATGGGCTGGGGCTCGGCAAACTCGGGCATGACCCGCACGAGGGACGGAACGACGACGTCGCGCGTGTAGGTGATGTAGTGATGCCCCGCAGCGGCCTGGGCGATGGCGCGGCCGAGCTTTTCGGGACAATTTCGCATCACCCACGACAGGAACTGCCAGTACGAGCCGCGATAGCGCCCCACGATTCCCTGCCCCCAAAGAGCCCGCAATCCAGACGAAACGTCGCGCCACCCCATCGGCCGCAGCGATCCCGCCGCAGGCTTCCAGCGGAGAAGGTTGTCCATGCAGCGCCGGAAGTAGACGTCCGGGTGGTAGACCGTCTCGAGCACCTTCCGGTACCCATCCAGCATCTGGGCCGCAGGCATGCGCGTCACCACGTTGGTCAGGCCGAACTGGTCGCCGATGAAATCGGGTCGCAGCCGGCCCTCCTTCTCGAGGCGGGCATAGAGCGGCGTGTTGGGAAGCGCGCCGAGCATCCCGACCATCGCGTAGGGGATGGATGCGCTCTGAATGAACTGGATCATCTGATCGAAGCTGTCGGGGCCGTCGTTGTCGAATCCGAGGATGAAGCCCGCCCAGACGTCGAGCCCGCGATCCAGCAGCCCGTGCACTTCCTCCACCAGATCGCGCCTCAGGTTTTGCAGCTTGCGCGTCTCCTTGAGAGACTCGGGAGAGGGAGTCTCGATGCCCATGAACACCGCCGTGAACCCGGCGGAAGTCATCAGGTCCACCAGCTCCAGATCGTCGGCCAGGTTCACCGACGCCTCGGTGTAGAACTCCAGAGGAGGCTGCTCTCGCTCGCGCCAGGCGGCGATGGAGGGCAGCATCTCCTTCACCGCTCGCTTGTTCCCGATGAAGTTGTCGTCCACGAAGAAGACGTCCCCCGCGAATCCCGTCCGTCGGATCGCTTCCAGCTCCGCGATCACCTGAACGGAAGTCTTCGTCCGGGGCTTCCGGCCGTACATCACGATGATGTCGCAGAACTCGCAGCTGAAGGGGCAGCCTCTCGAGTACTGCAAAGACATCTGATGGTAAGCGCGAGGGTTGAGGAGGTCGAAGCGTGGAAGGGGGGCCGCGGTGAGGTCGGGCTTGCCGGGCTCCTTATATAGATGATGGGCTCGGCCGGCTTCCAGATCCGCCGCCAAGACCGGAACGACTTCTTCTCCCTCGCCGACCACCACATGATCGGCCAGGTCCAGCTCTTGAGGCAGCGCCGTGGCGTAGGGTCCGCCCACCACCGTCCTGATCCGCAGCGCCCGGCAGCGCTCGAGGACCCTGTGAAGCGAGGGCTTCTGCACCAGCATCCCGGTGACCATCACCACGTCGGCCCATGTCAGGTCCTGGTCGGTGAGGGGCTCGGTGTCGAGATCGATGAGGCGAAGCGTCCAGGATTTCGGCAGGAGGGCCGCCACCGTGATAAGGCCCAAGGGCGGCAGGATGCTCTTCCGGCTGGCAAAGCGGAGGGCGAAGCGACCGCTCCAGTAAGAGTCGGGGAAGGCGGGATTTACCAGCAGGGCTTTCATGGCACCTCTCAAGATCAGAGGTTTTCAACTCGGCAAAGTCTAGCACGTCTTCGGGTGGCCGTCCCGGGAAGGGCGAGGTGGCAACCTCAAGCCATGGCCGTGCGCGGGGTTGGCGGTTCGGAATGGAATACGTGCCGTGAGTCGGGGAGGCTGGTCGAAACTGCCGGCTAGGGAGGAGTTGAGCGCTTCGTGAGCCCTCCCTCCAGGAGCAGGCGCAGGTTCACCGCAGCGCGCACATCTCCGGGATTCAAGGCGAGTGCATATCGGAATGCTTGCTCGGCTGCTTCTTTTCTCGACGCGAGGGCATAGGCATAGCCGAGATTGTTGAAGGCGCGG
>DASYRY010000158.1:0-4836 GCA_036004025.1 Candidatus Polarisedimenticolia bacterium
CGGGCAGGACCTCAATATCGAGTCGATCCGCGAGATCGAAATCATCACCGCCGGGGCCCCCCCGGAGTTCAGTCGCGCCCAGGGCGGCTTCGTGAACGTCGTGACTCGCTCGGGCGGCAATGACTTCCAGGGCATGTTCAAACTCTACCTTCGGACGAGCAGGCTCGATGGCGACGGAGCGGGCCAGGATCCTGGCGTGCTTCACGGCTCGCCGGAAGCGGGCTCCGGAGTTCGCGACGGTTTCACCGACCTCAGGCCCTTCGTCTCTCTGTCCGGACCGATCCTCCGGGACCGGCTCTGGTACTACCTCGCCAGCGAGTTCATTCAGATCGAGACGCCGGTGAACCTGGGAGCCGAGTCGTTCGTCGATCGGACGCGGGGACATCGTGAGTTCGGCAAGATCACCTGGCAGATCCGTCCCACGCAGAAGCTCGGCTTTTCCCTGCTCTTTGACAGGACTCGTGAGGAGAATCAAGGCTTGGACAGCCTGACCCGCGTGGAGTCCGGTTACACGTTCCAGCGCGGCGGACCGACTTACGCCCTGCGCGGGACCTCGGTGTTCCGGCCTGACCTCCTGCTCGAATCCACTCTCTCCTGGTTCGACAACGGCTTTCGCGTCACGCCCACGTTGGACCCCGACACGAACCACAACGGATTGCAGTCCGTGGACGGCCTGCCCCTGCTCGGAGGCAATCGAGACGGCATCGACCAGGCGAAGGAACATGACCCGGGTGAGGACTGGGACCAGGATGGAGCCTACGACATCTTCGAGGACGAGAACGGGAATTCCCGCTTCGAACCCAGCGAGGACCGCGATCTCGACGGCCGGCTCACGCCCCGCGGCGGTTGCGAAGGGCAGGATCGGGAGGACCAGAACTGCAACGGCACCCTGGATCGCGAGATGGATCGGAACTTCAACGGAGTGGTCGACCCGGAGGAAGACCAGGGGATCCCTTGCGCAGGCTCCGCGATCTGTTCGGGAGGGGTGCTCCCGGACACAGCCGGGAACGGCAAACTGGACTCGGAGGATGCCAACGGAAACGGCCGTCTGGACGTCGTCGGGGATTCGGGCCTCACGTCGTTCCCATTCTGGACCGATCGCGACCGGGATGGTCTTCAGGACGCTGAAGAGTTTCGATCGCCCCTCCCTGCCGACCGGCAATATGTCTACGACGCGGCCGGCAGGATCTCGGGTCCTTACCCCTACCAGTTCGAAGACGCGCGCCAGCGTCTCACGCTCAAGGAGGAGCTTTCCTCGTACGTCGGAGAGCTCGCCGGCAGCCACGACCTGAAGCTCGGGATCAGTTTCGAGCGCGAGGAGTTCGCCAGGGATACGCTCTGGAGGCCTTTTCTGGACATACCACCGCCCACGATGGCAACACTTCCCCGCGACAGCGGAACGTTGCTGCAGACGGCGGTGGCCTACATGGGCTTTCCCGGAAACGTCCGAACGTCGGCGAGCGCCAAGAACCTTGGGTTCTACCTTCAGGATAGATACAAGCCCCTGCCCACGCTGACCCTGGGGATAGGAGTCCGTGTCGACATCGAGCGTCTCGATGGCGACGGGTACGCACCCTTCGATCCCTGGGCCGAGCGGGCTGATTTCGACACGCTGACGGCTCTGTTCGCCTCCACATACAACAGCACTCCGGGCCTCTGCCGGGATCCCCTGTATTCGTGCACCTCCAGCTCGGCCCCGCTGCCCCTGGCCCAGCTCTTCAGCGCTCTCGCAACCATCGCGCCCACGCGCTTCACGCGCCATCAGGCCCAGGTCGACTTCCAGTCCTCTCAGATCAACTCTCTCCTGGGTAGAACCGTGACGCTCCAGAGCCTCCTGGACGCTGGCGTGCGCCCGCGGCGGCGCGAGCCCGTCCGGATCGAGAACGCCAACGTCGCCCCGCGCGTGAGCCTTGCCTGGGATCCCCGGGGGGATGGAAAGGCCAAGGTTTTCGCCTCCTGGGGGCGCTTCTACGACAAGCTCTTCCTGGGGGCGATCGTGAGGGAGCAGGGACCGGACCAGTTCTCCCGCGTGTATTTCCTGGACGAGGATGGTGTGGACCCGTCCGGTCATCCGAACAATCGTCTGGGAGATCCTCTCGTCCAGTCGCCCCCCTCGGCGTTCCAGGTGGACCGCCGGCTCGCCACTCCTCATACCGACGAGCTCAGTGTGGGGTTCGCGCGGGAGCTCGCCCCGGAGCTGTCGCTCCAGATCAGCTACCTCCGCCGTGACTATCGCAACCAGCTCCAGGATCGGGACGTGAACCACCGCACCCGCACCGATCCGGGAACCGGGCGACTGGTCGACCGAATCGGCAGGACGCAATGCATCGTCGCCCCGTCCGGGGTCCAGTGTCTCTTCGTCGGCGACGGAATGCCGGATCTTTACTCGGGGAACCTCTTCTTCAATCGAATCCTGCGCATCGGCAATACCAACCGCCAGGAATATCGAGGGTTGGAAATCGAGCTGGCGCGCCGCCTTCGCCGGCGGTGGCAGATGGAGGCCAGCTACACGCTCGCGCGCGCGCAGGGAGATGCCGAAAGCTACCTCTCGGAGCTCGGGAACGACCCGTCGGTCGCGGAGTTCGAGCGTGGATTCCTGGATTACGATCAGAGGCACGCGGTGAAGTTCAACGCGATCGCCTTCCTTCCCAGAGACTGGCAGGTCGGAGGCACGGCGCGCTGGTCCTCGGGCCTACCTTACTCCGCCATCGCGACCGGCTCCTCCCAGGACGACTCCGGCTATTCCCAGTATCGGATCGTCTATGGGTACACGGATTCGAGCGGCGCCTTCGTCTCGGAGCGTCGCAACAGCCACCGCAATGCGGCCGCTTACGATTTCAATGCACGGGTTCAGAAGAGCTTCGTCCTCGGGAAGGCGAGCGCCAAGGCGTTCCTCGAAGTCTTCAACCTCTTGAACGACGACACCCTCCGGATCTACACCTGGGAACCAGGCGTATCGCAGCTCCAGCTCAACGAAGAGCGCCGGTTCGGCCGGCGGTTCCAGCTCGGCTTTCAGGTCGGCTTCTAGGACCGTGCCTCGCGGAGCACCCCGCCATTTATTGACAGTCTTGCGAATCGCATGCTACCGTTGCCTTCCCGCCGGATGTACCGCAACCACGTCGCGCCCGATGCCCGGGGCCCGCGCCGGACCCCGGCAGGATCGCGGCGCGTGGGACCTCCATCATGACACCCATTCCGAGCCAGGCGAGACTTAAAGGGGAAGTCCTGGAGGACCCGGCTACGCGAGAGCGGTACAGCGTCGCCGAGTGCGTCTACCGGATTCCCCCTCGTTGCGCCGTGCTTCCTCGCGGGACCGAGGATGTGCTGGAAGTGCTGCGCTTCGCGCGCGAGGAAGGGTGCCCGATCACCGCCCGCGGGGCCGGGTCGGCCGTGGCGGGTCAGAGCGTGGGCACCGGCATCATCCTGGACTTCTCCCGCCACATGACCTCGATACTCGAAATCAATGCCGAGGAGAGGTGGGCGAGGGTCCAGCCCGGTGTCGTGCTCAGGGATCTGAACGCGCGGCTGTCTGAGATGGGATTGCGCTTCGCGCCGGATCCCTCCTCCTCGGATTTCTGCACTCTAGGCGGCATGATCGCGAATAACGCCGGGGGTCCTCGAAGCGTCCGCTACGGACCCACGCGCGATCACGTCATCTCCTTGGTGGTCGCGCTCTCCGATGGAGAGGTCATGGAGACTCGGCCTCTGACCCAAGGCGAGCTGCACGGCGCTTCGTCCGAGACTCTTCACCGGCTCTCGCGTGATCTGCACGGACTGGTCGATGCGCGCCGGGAAGAAATCCGTCGCGCCATGCCCGGCGTGCGTCGCATCGCCTCCGGCTACGAGCTGCTTCGATCCGCCGGGGAGGCCGGGGTGGATCTGGCGCAGGTTCTGGTGGGCAGCGAAGGGACGCTGGCGATCGTC
Source organism: Candidatus Polarisedimenticolia bacterium (assembly GCA_036004025.1). Classification (GTDB taxonomy): domain Bacteria; phylum Acidobacteriota; class Polarisedimenticolia; order Gp22-AA2; family AA152; genus AA152. Next base: position 3,925 of record DASYRY010000158.1, read on the forward strand.
CTGGAGGCCAGGATCAAGCTTCTGCCTCTTCCGGGAGCCACCGCGACAGCTCTGATTCACTTCAGGGACCTGAACGGAATGGGGGAGGGAGTCCTCCGGGTCCTGGAGCATGATCCCTCGGCGCTGGAGGCGTTGGACCGATCGTTTCTCGGCCTGGTGCGTGAGGCGGGTCAGGCCGAGGCAGCCTCGATTCCAGAGGATACGGAAGCGGTCCTCATCGTGGAGATGGAAGGAGAAAACGACGCCGAGGCGCGTGCGAGAATCCTGCGTCTGGAGCAAGATCTGGTGCGCTCCGGCCCCGCCCAGGGGATTCTCCCGGGACTCGACCCGACGACCCGCGACCGGATCTGGGAGATTCGCAAATCGGCCTCGCCCATCTTGACGGCCCGGCAGAAGCGCTTCCGGAATACGCGCTTCATCGAGGACGCCTGCGTTCCCACTCCGCGTTTTCCGGAATTCCTGCGAGAGGTGAGGAGACTCCTGGCGGCGCATCGCCTGGAGGCGGCCATCTTCGGTCACGCCGGCGACGCGATCCTTCACGTGAATCCGCTCCTGGATCCGGCGGAGCACGCCTTGGCTGATCGGATGGAGAGCATCGCCAGGGAGCACGCGGAGATGGTCCTCTCGTTAGGGGGCGCCCTTTCCGGCGAGCACGGCGACGGAAGGCTGCGAACCCCGCTCCTGGGGCGGGCGTTCGGAACGGTGGCGGATCTCTATCGCGACGTGAAGCATCTTTTCGATCCCCTTGGGTTGCTGAACCCCGGCATCAAGGTCCACGACGGCCACAGCCGACCGTTCGATCATCTGGATCTCGGAGCTCGTCCCGTTCACGGTGCGATCCCCGTTTGGTAGGAGCCGAGCATGCATGTGGAGCAGTTCCTTGCGACCCGACTCACCATCCATCCGACCGCG
>DASYRY010000159.1:0-4849 GCA_036004025.1 Candidatus Polarisedimenticolia bacterium
TCGGCGTCACCTCCGACGAGATCCAGAAGGACAGGCTCTCTATCTGCCAGAAGTTCTCGACGGAGCATCAGTGCTTCCTGGTCCTGAAGGGATACAGGACGCTGATCGCCGACCCCGAGGGGAACGTCTGGGTCAACCCCACCGGCAACCCGGGGATGGCCACCGCCGGCTCGGGCGACGTTCTCACCGGCATTCTTTCCGGCTTCGTCAGCCAGGGGATTCCCATCCTCCACGCCATTCTTCTGGGCGTCTACCTCCACGGGCTCTCCGCCGATCTCTGCGCCGCCCAGCGAGGGGAGCTCGTCATGATGGCGCGGGACATCATCGCCCACCTCCCCGATGCGATCGCCGGTCTCCTGAAGGGGGAGGAAGAGGAGGGGTAGCGCGGCGGCCCGACCGGGATTCGCGCGCCGTCTCTCCGGGTGACTCGCATGGTTTCCACTTCGACGGAGGAGACCCGGCTCGCGGGCCGGAGATTGGGTCGTGTCCTGCGCCCCGGCGACTGTATTCTCCTGGAAGGCGACCTGGGAGCCGGCAAGACGGTCTTCGCAAAAGGCGTGTCCCAAGAGCTGGGCATGGAGCCCGAGGAGGTCCGCTCTCCCACCTTCACGCTGGTGAACGTCTACCCGGGCCGCTTCCCCATCTACCACATCGATCTCTACCGTATCCAGAAACCGGAAGAGCTTCTCCAGCTCGGGTTGGAGGAGATGATCGGAACGGACGGGGTGGCGATCGTGGAATGGCCCGATCGCCTGGGAGCCTATCGGCCCGAGGGCGCCATCCGGGTGGTTCTCAAGGATCTGGGAGGAGATCGGCGGGAGATCCGCATCGAAGGCGCCCGGGAGGAAGATCCCGGCGGGACCGGCGATCAGGACTCGGTGCGGTAGTTGGGGGCTTCTTTGGTGATGATGACGTCGTGGGCGTGCGATTCCTTGAGACCCGCGGAGGTGATCCGGAGGAAGCGGGACTCGCGGCGCAGCGCTTCCACGTCCGCGCACCCGCAGTAGCCCATGCCGGAGCGCAACCCCCCGACGAGCTGGGGCACCAGCGCAGAGACGGTTCCCTTGTAGGGCACCATCCCCTCGATCCCTTCGGGCACGAGCTTCTGCTCCTCGAACTCGTATTCCTGAAAGTAGCGATCGGCGCTGCCCCGCTTCATCGCTGCGATGGATCCCATTCCCCGGTACGACTTGAAGGTTCTTCCCTGATAGAGGATGGTCTCCCCGGGCGATTCCTCCGTCCCCGCCAGCAGGCTTCCTATCATGACGCTGTGGGCCCCCGCCGCGAGCGCCTTGGTGATGTCGCCGGAGTATTTGACGCCGCCGTCGGAGATGAGGGGGACGTCATGCTTGCCAGCGGCGATGGCGCATTCTGAGACAGCGGTAATCTGCGGCACTCCGACGCCGGTCACGACGCGCGTCGTGCAGATGGAGCCGGGGCCGATCCCCACCTTGACCCCGTCCACGCCGAATCGGATCAGATCCTCGGTCCCCTCCTTGGTCGCGACGTTTCCCGCCACCAGATCGACTTCGGCGTAGGCCTTCTTCACCTCGCGCACCGTCTCGAGAACGCCTCGGGAATGGCCGTGGGCCGTGTCGATGAACAACACGTCCACCTTCGCTTCCACGAGCGCGCGAGCCCGGTCGAGGGCCTCCTCTCCGACGCCGATCGCCGCTCCGACCCGGAGCCGGCCGAGCTGGTCCTTGCACGCGAAGGGATACTTGATGTTCTTCTGGATGTCCTTCACGGTGATCAGCCCCTTGAGGTGATAGTCCCGGTCCACCACCAGGAGCTTCTCGATCTTGTGCCGGTGCAGCAGCCGCTTCGCCTCCTCCAGGGTCGTCCCGACCGGGACCGTGACCAGGTTTTTCTTGGTCATCAGATCCGAGATGGGAAGATCGAGCCGCGTCTCGAACCTGAGATCCCGGTTGGTCAGAATCCCGACGAGCTTTCCGCCCCGATCGGTGATCGGAACGCCCGAAATCTTGTACTTCCTCATCACCTCCAAGGCCTCGAAGATCTTGCTCTCGGGCTGCATGGTGATGGGATCCACGATCATCCCGCTCTCGGAGCGCTTCACCTTGTCCACTTCGGTCGCCTGCTCCTCGATCGAGAGATTCTTGTGGATGACGCCCAGACCTCCCTGCTGCGCCATGGCAATGGCGAGCCGCGATTCCGTCACCGTGTCCATGGCGGAGGAGACGATGGGGATGTTGAGGCGGATCTTGCGGGTCAGCCGCGTCCCCGTATCCACCTGGGAGGGCAGGACCTCGCTCTTGGCGGGCAGCAGCAGGACGTCGTCGAACGTCAGACCTTCCGGGATCGTGCCGTCCATCATGAACCCTTCTCCGCTCCTTGTCCGCTACCCGCGCGCGCCGTGAACCACCGTGCCCTCCGCGGCCCCATGGCACTTCTTGTATTTCTTGCCGGAGCCGCACGGGCAGGGATCGTTGCGCCCGACCTTGGTGCCGGCGACCGCGCGCCGGGGCTCGGAGGACTCCTTCGAGGGGGCGGAGTACTGCAGGTCCCGCTCCCTTTTCTCTTGCATCACCTCGCGCTCCTTCTGGATGATCGGCTCCATCAGGAACAGGAAGCGGACGATATCGTTCTCGATGCGCTCCTTCATCGCCGCGAACATCTCGAAGGACTCGCGCTTGTACTCGGTGAGAGGATCCCGCTGCCCGTATCCGCGCAGACCGATTCCCTCCTTCAGGTGGTCCATGGTGAGGAGGTGATCCTTCCACTGCGTATCGATGACGTTCAGCATCACGAGCCGCTCGTGCTGCCGCATGATGTCCGGACCCAGCGTCGTCTCCTTCTGGCGGTACTTGGCCTGCACGGCGCTCCAAAGCTTTTCCCTGAGCGCCTTACGGGAGTCGGACTGGAAATCGACGCCCTCCTTGACGGGATCGATACCGAACTGCCGCTGCATCTGCAGCGTCAGCTCGGGGATGGACCAGTCCGACGGCTCGATCGCCTCGCCGGCGTAGGTGTCCAGAATCCAGTCGAGGATCTCCTCCATCTTCTGCGCCAGGTACTCCGTCTGACCCTTCCCCTCGAGCAGCTCCCGGCGCAGCGAGTAGATCTGCACGCGCTGCTTGTTCATCACGTCGTCGTATTCGAGGAGGTGTTTGCGGATATCGAAGTTCCGGGCCTCGACCTGCTTTTGGGCGCGCTCGATCGAGCGCGTTACCATGGGGTGGATGATCGGGACGTCCTCCTCCATCCCCAGCTTCAGCATCAGGCCTTTCAAGCGGTCCGAGCCGAAGATCCGGAGCAGATCGTCCTCCAGCGAGAGGTAGAAGCGCGAGGAGCCCGGATCCCCCTGCCGGCCGGCGCGCCCGCGCAGCTGGTTGTCGACGCGCCGCGCCTCGTGCCGCTCGGTCCCCAGGATATGGAGCCCTCCCAGCGAGACCACCTTGTCGTGCTCCTCGGCGCACCGGCCGCGAGCTTCCTCGAGGGCCGCTTGATAGGCCTGCTCCGATTGCTCGGGAGTCTCGAAGGTTCCCCCCGCGACCGCCCTGCGGGCCTGGAACTCGGGATTGCCCCCGAGCAGGATATCGGTGCCGCGGCCCGCCATGTTCGTGGCGATCGTGGCGGCGCCCAGCCTTCCCGCCTGGGCGACAATCTCGGCCTCCTTTTCATGGTATTTCGCATTGAGCACCACGTGAGGGACTCCCTTGCGCTTCAACAGCGCCGAGAGGTGCTCGGACTTCTCGATCGAGACGGTGCCGACGAGCATCGGTTGCCCCTTCTCGTGCAGCTCCGCGATCTCCTCGACGACCGCACGGAACTTCTCCTCCTCCGTCCGATAGATCACGTCCGCGTTCTCGATGCGGATGAGGGAGCGGTTCGTGGGAATGACCATCACTTCGAGCTTGTAAATCTTGTCGAACTCCACCGCCTCGGTGTCCGCGGTGCCGGTCATCCCGGCGAGTTTTTCGTACATGCGGAAGTAGTTCTGGAAGGTGATGGTGGCAAGGGTCTGGTTCTCCTTCTCGATCCGGACCTTTTCCTTCGCCTCCACCGCCTGATGGAGTCCGTCGCTCCATCGCCTTCCCGGCATCAGCCTTCCCGTGAACTCGTCGACGATGACGACCTGCCCGTCCTTCAGCATGTAGTCGACGTCCTTCTTGAACAGGACGTGCGCGCGCAGGGCCTGCTGGACGCAGTGGTTCAGCTCCATCGCCTCCGGGTCGTAGAGGTTGGACACCCCCAGCGCCTTCTCCACCTTCTCCACTCCCGTCTCGGACAGATTCACGGTACGGGCCTTCTCGTCGACCTTGAAGTCGTCTCCTTGCTTCAGCCGCGGGATCACCCGATCGGCCTCGTAGTACTTGTCGGTGGACTCTTCGGAAGGGCCGGAGATGATGAGGGGGGTCCTCGCCTCGTCGATCAGGATCGAGTCCACTTCGTCGACGATCGCGTAGAAATGCCCCCGCTGGACGAACGAGTCCAGCGAGTACTTCATGTTGTCGCGCAGGTAGTCGAATCCGAACTCGTTGTTCGTGCCGTACGTGATGTCCGCGGCGTAGGCGGCCTGACGCTCGGCGTCGTTCAGCTCGTGCTGGATGACGCCAACCGTCATGCCGAGGAACCGGTAGAGACGGCCCATCCACTCGGAGTCGCGGCGGGCGAGGTAGTCGTTCACGGTCACGACGTGCACGCCCTTGCCTTCGAGGGCGTTGAGATACGCCGGGAGCGTGGCGACGAGGGTCTTCCCCTCCCCCGTCTTCATCTCGGCGATCTTCCCCTGGTGCAGGACCATCCCGCCGATCAGCTGGACGTCGAAGTGGCGCATGCGGAGCGTCCGCTTCGCCGCCTCGCGCGTCAGCGCGAACATCTCGTT
>DASYRY010000160.1:0-2440 GCA_036004025.1 Candidatus Polarisedimenticolia bacterium
GATCCCACGGTCCTCTACATGGGAGGCAACCAGGTCTTCAAGCTCACCGACCGGGGGGACAAGTGGTTCGCGGTGAGCGGCGACCTCTCCCGGAGAGACGTCGATCGGATCCAGACCGTGGGATCCGACGCCGAGACCTACGGAACGATCGTATCGCTGGTGGAGTCTCCGATCCGGAAGGGACTGCTCTGGGCCGGGACCGACGACGGATTGGTGCACGTCACTCCGGACGACGGAAAGAGCTGGGCCAACGTCACCCCGAAGGAGGCCGGTGGCCTCTACATTTCACGCATTGCGACTTCCTGGAGGGAGGAGAGGACCGCCTACGTCTCCGTGGACGGGCATCGCAGCGATGTGTTCAAGCCTCTCGTGCTCATGACGACCGATCTCGGACGAAGCTGGACGAACATCACCGGCGATCTCCCGGCGGGAGGACCCGTGAGAGTGGTGCTCGAGGACCCCGCGAATCCCCAGGTGATTTATGCGGGGACCGAGTTCGGGCTCTTCGTCACGCTGGATCGAGGGAAACGATGGGTCCGGCTGAACGGGAAATCGCTTCCTCCAGCGCCGGTGGACGATCTCGTGATCCATCCGAGAGAGAAGGACCTGGTGATCGCAACCCACGGTCGCAGCATCTGGTTGCTCGACGATGTCTCCTTCCTGGCCCAGCTCACTCCGGATCTCCGGCGCAAGCCCTTGGTGCTCCTGGACATTCTTCCCGCCCGGCCTCGACTTCTATTCGGGCGCGACTACGGCTCGGGCCAGGCCCTCTTTCGCGCCAAGAACCCGCCGCTGGGCGCTCTGGTGAACTACTGGCTTCGGGAAACCGCAGCGGAGCCTGCGAGCCTTTCGATCGCCGATCCCTCGGGATTCAAGATCCGCACGCTGGAAGGTCCGAGCCGCGCGGGGCTCAATCGAGTCGTCTGGGATCTTCAAGCCGACCCCAAGCACCGCTTCTCGGATGTCGATGAGGGATATGGTCAGACCCCCTTCGTTCCTCCCGGGGATTACAAGATCACCCTCACGGTGGGCGACGACAAATCGGAGCAGGTGGTGAAGGTGCTTCCGCCGGCCGGAGCTCCCTCCGGGAAATAGCCCCAGCGCAACCCCCGATGTGACCGGATTCTGGACAGATCGGCCCTCCGCAGGCTGAGGCTCGTCCCTCGCACGAAGGCATTCGCGCGAGATCGCTTGACGACCCCATCCCCTCACCGGATATTCGTGGAATCACCTGCAAGATTCTCGGGAATCTTCCATTTCTTCCCCGGGGGAAGCGTTGGGACCCATGTCTCGGGGGCTGCTTGTCGGCCTTCCGGCTCTCATGTTGATGATGTCGAACGCGTCGCTCGGCACTTCCGCGGCTGCTCCGTCGCCCGCTCAGATCAAGGTTCCCGTCCTGGGCAACTACGACATCCGGATGCACGATCGCGGCGCTCTCGCGCGCCTCGCCGAAGAGTACTCGGGCAGCTCGTCCGGACGCATGGCCCAGGGGGCGGGAGAGCGGCGCAAGGAAATGCAGCGTGAGCTGGATCGCTTGCGCTCGCTTCATCCGGGCGCCGAGGCACAGTTTTCCTCCCTGGTGGGAAGCGCGGAGGTGGTCAGGGACCGCCGAGGCGCTCTCACCTCCGCGGCGCCCGGGCATGGCGCGCGACAGGTCGCGCTCGAATTCCTGCGCGCCCACGCCTCCCTGTACGGATTGCGAGCCGAGGAGGCGGCGGCTCTGGAGCCGCTGGGAGAAAGCCGCTCCCCCGGGAGCGGTCTCACCATGACACGGCTGCGCCAGGTGGTCTCCGGCGTGCCGGTGTTCCAGAGCGACCTGCGCGCGCTGGTGGACGCGCAAGGGCGCCTGGTCCGCACCGTGGGCCGCCTCGTCCCGGGGGTTCCCCGCACCATCCCGGCACTCACAGGAATGCTCGGCCCTGCCGAAGCCGTGCGCGCCGCGCTCGCCACGCTCGGAATGAGCGCCGAGGTGGCCGCCATCCGGATCGAGCCCCTCGACCCCGGCACGCGGGCTTGGGAAGCGACCGCCGCGCACCGTGACGTCACCCGCCCCATCCTAGGAAGACTCGTCTACTTCCCTCTCGCACCCGGCGTCCTGGTCCCCGCCTGGTCCCAGGTGATCGCCATGCGCGGAGACGCCGACTGGTACCTGCTCGTGGACGCCCGGCACGGGACGCTGCTCTACCGGAAAAACATCCGGCATGTCGCCTCCACCCAGCCGGCGCGCTTCAGCGTCTACGCTCAATCGGGCGGCGTGCCGGCGGAAAGTCCTTCTCCAGCCTCTCCCAGCAGCGCTATCCCCGGCGCCGGGACGCAGTTCCCCGAGATTTCCCGTGGCATCGAAGCGATGCTTTCCAGGCAGGATCCTCTCGCCAGCCCCGTGGGGTGGATTCCCGACGGCGCGACCACCACGACCGGGACCAACGTGGCCGCATACCTG
>DASYRY010000161.1:0-3651 GCA_036004025.1 Candidatus Polarisedimenticolia bacterium
GGTGCAGAGGGACCGTCTTCTCTTCGGCGACGTGCCGGAGTCCGCCGAGTCCGATCCGAGAGTCGAGCCACTCGCCGATCTTTCGGATCACGGACGGCGCCTCCTTCGCCTCAGGCGCGGCTGACGAAGATATCGTCCCCGCTCACTTGCACCGCGAACGGTTTGAGCGGCCGGGGCGGGGGGCCCGCCACATTCTTGCCTTCGAGGTCGTAATAACCGTTATGGCACGCGCACCAGATCCGGTGCGAGCCCTTGTCGAACTGGACCGTGCACCCGAGATGAGTGCAAGACGCCGAGAAGGCGCGAAACTCGCCTGGAGTCTTCTCGACGAGGATGCCGGGCTCCGAGCCCATCGGAAAGATTTTCCAGCCTTCCTTCGTGATCTCGGAGACCTTGCCGGCAAGGACGCGGGATCCCACGTCCTCCTCGACATGGGGCGGGCTCAGAAACCGGGCGACGGGATAGAAGACCGCCATGGCGAGTGTTCCCGCCGTCGTCGCGAGGAATTGATTCAGGAATCTACGCCTTGTGACCGGACCGCTCATGCCGTCGGACTCTTCCGGGGCCTTCCCGAGGCGCACGCGCCACCGGCGGACCCGCCCGGGGGCCGGAAAACATGCGGCTGGAGATCAGAACGTTTGCCGGACCAGGAGCGCGACGCGGTGCGCCCGGTAACTCTGGAAGCTGTCCCCGAGATAGATGTAGTTGATGTTCGACGCCCCGGCAGCGATGCCCAGCTGAGGAATGTCGACCGCGGAGAAGTCGACCGCGTCGAATTCCTCCCAGATGTACCTGAGGCCGAGCTGCGTCCGATCGGCGAGGTTGTAGTCCGACTCCAGGGTGAGATCGATCCGGCGATAACGGATCCCGGGCGGGTTCTGTGCCGTGATCGTGGACGGGCTGACCGTCGCGAACACGAACGTGCCGGGCCAGCGTGCGTAATCGAGGAGTGCGCTGAAGCCGAGAAGGTCAGGCTTCGCGCGCCACTCGATGCCGAGGTTTCCGAACCAACCCTCGTCCTTGAGACGCGCGGTCCAGGTGGAATCGGCCGTCCCGAAGGCCGCCGTACGGCTCTGGCGCGACGCCTGGCGGGAAACCATCTGCTCCCAGCCGACGGCTGCCGTGAGATCGAGGTTGGGGTTGGCGTGATACGTCACGTCCCCGCTCGCGTTCCTTTGATGGATCCGACGAAGCCCGATTCGGGATGTGTCCGCCAGATCATCGGAGTACTCCTCGAAAAGGTAGCCGAAGGATCCGCCCAGCTCCAGACGCTCGATCGGGACGATCGTCACCGTGCCTCCCGCCTGCATCTGCTTCCGATCCGCGACGTCGAATCGGCGGAGCGCGGTCTGCTCTTCCCCATCGTAGGAGAAATCGGCGTCCCGCGCCCATCGCTTGGCGTGACGTACATGGGCCTCCAGAGAGATCTTGCTCATCGGCCGCAGACGCAGCTTCCCGCCCACGGCTTCCTCACGATCCGAATGCACCTCCCGGACCGTCCGGGTGCGATCCAGTCGATCCGCCGTCCCGATGATCGAGACCTGCTTCAATGGGTTGTAGTTCAACTCGGCTCCGTACGACTGATGCCGATACCCGAACGCCTCCGTCTCGAGCGCGCCCACCGTGAACGCTCCGTCGGCGACCGATTCGCCGGAGAATACGTGAACCGGGGTGCGATTCAGGTAGTGGTACTGCCGGAACGTCAGCGTGCCGCCAAAATCCTTCCGGGGATGGGACGTGAGCCGGTAATCCTGCGTGAAGACGTCCACCTTGGCGTGGGTGCTGCGCTCCGGAGGGAGCGAGTCCAGGCTCGAATAGGGGTCCGCCGCATTGACGGTGAAGGGCAGCCAGGGATCGTTCTGCGTGTTGCGGCTCACCCCTATCGTCCCGTTGAATGCGGTTCGCATGGGGAGTCGATATGCCACGCCGACGGTGCCGCGCACGGAGCGGTTGTTCGGATAGAGATCGATCCGCCCCTGGTTCTGCGCCCCGGTCAGACGCGCCGGGTTGTCGAACGTGAGCGAATTCACTTCGTTATGGAACTCGGAGACGCCCGCGGTCGCGATCAGGGTCGCGCGCTCCTTTTGATAGGTCGCGCGGGCCTCTCCGTCCAGGATCCGCTGTGCGATCGGCTCCCAAATCTCCACGCCATTGCCCGGGCTGAACCCGCCGCCATAGGCCTTCCGCCCCGAGCGCATGCGGCGGCTTCCCTTCAGCTCGAACTGCCAGTCGCGCGCCGGCCTCGCCCGAAGGCGCGCCCGGGTGATGTCGGTCCGGAATCCGAGATTGAGGCGGGGAGAGACGGCCAGCGCGTCCCTGAGCCGGGCAACGTAGCCGGCCGGATTGGCCTGATTGGCCGCTTGGAGCGAGTCCGGAACGAGCTCCCGTCCCGGAGACACCTCCGAGAACGGGGAATGGGCGACCAAGCTCAGATTGTGCGGAATCTCCTGGTAGCCAAGATCGACTCGCAGCTTGGCTCCGTTCCACCACGTAAGCGAGTTCGACTGATCGTGCCGGAGACTATGGTCACCATAGAAGAGGACCAGATTGCGGTCCCGCCACGCTCGCAGAGCGTACTGCTCCAGAAAGGCGCCTCGCGGCTCCTCGCTGAACTCCTGGAATTTCGCTTCCCGGGCCGTCTGATCCCACCACTGCGTGCCGAAGGTGACGGACCCGTCCGAAGCGCCCGAGGCCGGAGCCGGCGCACCCAACACGATCGCCACCAGCAATCCGAGAAGGGCCAGAATGGTCCGAACCATGGCATCCACCTCCCTCTAGCGCTCGAAGAATTCCCCTGACGGGTGATTCGAGCCGTGAATTTGGCTGTGACAGTTCGTGCAGGACCGGTTCACGACCTTGTTCGCGCCGCTCGCCGTCAAATCCGGCACGTCGTAGAGCGTGCTCGGGTGCCGAGACGTGACGTGGCATCTCTGGCAGAGATAAGGACGCTTTCCTGCAAGGATCTTGTCGTTGTTGGACCCGTGCGGCTGATGGCAGTTGACACAATTCTCCCGCACCGGCGGGTGCTCGTAGAGGAACGGGCCTCTCTTGTCCGTGTGGCAGTTGACGCAAAGTTCGACGTTGCTCGCGGCCCGGATCATGTGCGGACCCGGCGACCCGTGAGGGTTGTGGCAGTCGATGCAGGACATGCTCCCCTCTCGAAGGGGCATCTGGGCGGTGTGTTCGAGCGCCGCCCGCTTGTCGAGATGGCATGTCACGCAGAGATCCGACGTCTTCTTCGCGACGAGAAGCTTCGATTGATCCTCGCTCTTCGCGGCGTGGATGCTGTGGCAATCGGTGCAACGCACGTCGTTTCGTGCGTGATTGCTCTGATCCCAGTAGAACTGCTCGCCGGCTTTATGGCAGCTCCGGCAAACGGCCGAGGATTCGTCCGGCTTCATCTTCTTGAGGTTGCGCATCGTGGCGAATCCCGGGGCGTCTTCTTGACCGTCGGCGGCGACGTGCAGCGAGCCGGGCCCGTGGCACGCCTCGCATCCGACATGCTCCCCTACCAGCTTCGGATCGATCTCGGCCATATGGTGCGGATTGTGCTGAAAGGCGTCCCACTCCTCGGCGTGGCACTTCTGGCAGGCTTGCGCGCCGACGTAGTGGGCTTCGTTCTCTTGGGCAGATGCGATGAGAAAGCCGGTG
>DASYRY010000162.1:0-17432 GCA_036004025.1 Candidatus Polarisedimenticolia bacterium
TGAAGCTGACGTCTGAGGAGAGGATCAAGCTGGGGAAGCGTCCGACGGAGAATTCCGAAGCTTACCGGCTGTACCTGAAGGGGCGTTATTTCTGGAATCAGCGGGGCAAGGCGCTCTTGAAAGCCACGGAGTATTGGGAGCAGGCGCGCCTGGCGGACCCTCAGTTCGCGCTGGCCTATGCCGGGTTGGCCGATTCCTACAGCCAGCTGGGCTATGACGGCTTCCTAGCGCCCCGGGACACCTACCCCAAAGCGACGGCGGCGGCGAGAAGGGCGCTGGAGTTGGACGCATCTTTGGGAGAAGTCCATGCGTCCTTGGGATTCATCCATTTCTCTTACGACTGGGACATGGCGATGGCGAGGCGCGAATACCTTCGGGCAATCCAGCTGGCCCCCAACTGTCCTCCGGCCCACTATGGATACGCCGTCACTTTCAGCGTCACGGGCGAGTGGGATCGATCGTTCGAGGAAATCAAGAAGTCGATCGAGCTGGACCCTTTGTCTCCCTGCACCAACGCTCAAATGGGATGGGCGCTGCTCCGGCACGGCGAGTACGCGCGCTCCATCGAGGTGATCCGCAAGGCGATCGAGCTCACTCCGACTCTCGCGATCGCCCGGATGCTCCTGGGACATGCCCTGATCAAGACGTCCCGCTTTCCGGAAGCCATCGCGGAGCTGCAGGAAGCGGTCAAGATATCGGAAGGCGATGCCTGGGTGAGGGGATCGCTCGCATACGCCTACTCGCTGTCAGGCAAGAAGGACCTGGCGTCGAAGCTGCTGGAGGAGCTGCGCTGGAACGCCGTTCCATCCGGATACCGGCGCAGCATGCCGATCGCGCTGGCCTACACGGGTCTTGGTGAGAAGGACCGAGCCTTCGAGTTCCTGGACAAAGCCTATGAGGAGCGCGATTCTTGCCTCGCTCTGGTGCAGCAGGATCATCTGTTCGACACCCTGCATTCCGATCCGCGGTGGGCAGCTCTCGTCGGGAGGATCGGAGTGGCTCCGGAGGCCCCTGCCCGTTGAGCTGCGGCCACCCTGCCTTGCGGCGCTCGCCGCCGGCGCCTCGTTTACTTCTTGAGCCCCGACGCCCAAATGAGGACGACGGTCAGGGAGGGGAGGTCGCTTCGCTGGCATCGCGATCGAGGCGCGTGTCGCGCCCCCGCAAACCTCTCCCATTCCGCCGGCGCCGAGGACCGATTATTTCGTAGGGGCCAAGGCGGGAGCTGGGCGATAGACTCATCTTTGGATTCGCCTCATGTTACGGACCTGATCGCGAGAGTCGGGATCTACGGCGTCATGTCCTTCTCGGTGAGCCAGCGGACCCAAGAGCTGGGAGTGCGGATGGCTCTCGGCGCGGACAGCCGGCGCATTCTCCGCATGGTGCTGCGCCAGGGATCGCTCGTGACCGCCATCGGCCTTGGGATCGGCCTGCTGCTGACCCTGGGAGTCGTCATGATCGCGGGGACCGGTATTCAAAGCGTGCTGTTCGGTGTGAGCGCTCGCGACCCTCTCATCTACGTGACGGTGGTTGCCCTCGTGGGGATCGTCTCGCTCGCCGCCACCGTGGTGCCCGCCCGGCGCGCCACGCGCGTGGACCCGATGATCGCGCTGCGCGCCGAGTAACGCAGGCGAAGCGGCTCAGCGCGCGGCGGCGCGCTTGGGGCCGTCGCCTGGCAGGGCGGCGACGAGATTGTCGTCGGGGTTGCGGTCGATCAGCTTGTTGAACGGATCGATGCCTGCCTTGCGCGGCTCCTGGTCTACGAGCATCTCGAACGATGAGGAGGCGCCGTCCACGTGGCGCTTCTCGAGCGCGAGCAATCGTCCTTCGGAAGGCCCTTTCGGATCGCGATCCCCGAACACCCCAAAGTCGATCCAGTCGTCCAGAGGAACCTGGGTTTCCTTCCCCTGGCCGTCGGCGCGATACTTTGCGGTGCCGACTTCGATGCGAACGACGTACTTGCCGTCCTCTCTCCTGGACCAGGTCGCAGCCACCGCCTTGTTCTCGTAAAGGGTGATCGTGCGGAAAAGGTCGTCGAGGATGACTCGTCGATCGGGCGGCACGGCATTCTGGACATAGTCGAGAAACTCGATGGAGTAGGTGTAGGGCGGCTCCTGGAATGCCACCGCCTTCACGTATTGGGAGAGGGCTCGGTTCAGCGGCTCTTCCCCAACGTAGTCTTTGAGAGCGTACATCACCAGGCTCCCCTTGCGATAGTGGATGTAGGGCTGGTCCTCGACCAGGTACGAAGGCAGCTCCTCGACCCGCTCCCCCCCGCGTCCCTGAAGGTACCGGTCCAGCTCGTATTTCAGGAAGCGCCGCATCTTGTCCCGGCCGTACATGTGCTCCATGACCATCAGCGCCGAATACTGCGACATCGTTTCGGACATCAGCGTGGCGCCCTGCACGTTGCCGCCCATGACCTGATGCGCCCACCACTGGTGGGCCACCTCATGGGCAGTGACGTAAGAGACGTAATCGATGGCGTCCGGACGATCGTCGAGCCGGGCGATGAAACCGATGCTCTCCGAGAAGGGGATGGTATTCGGAAACGACTGGGCGAAGGTCGCGTAGCGGGGGAACTCCACGATGCGGACCTGCCGGTGCTGGTAAGGACCGAAGTTAGCCGTGAAGTATTCCAGGGACTTCTTCACCGCTTCGATCATACGGTCGACGTTGTAGGCGTGGCCGGGGTGGTAATCGACCTCGATGGCGACGTCGTTCCAGTGATCGCGCTTCACCGCGTAACGGGCGGACAGGTAGGCGAAGAAGTCGAAAATCGGCGAGTCCATCTCGTACCGGAAGTAGCGGCGGCCGTTCGCTGTCCATTCCCTCTTGAGGTAGCCGGGGGCGATGGCGAGCTGATCCGGGCTGGTGCTGACCGTCGTCGCGAATCTCACCCAGTCCGCCTCGCCCGAGGTGTAATTGTCCCCGCGCGCGGCCGTGTCGTCGATCTTGGGGAAGCGCTGCACCGGAGGCAGGCCGCGCCGGCGGCGCTCATTCGGATCGTCCAGCTCGCCGGTCTTCGAGTATCCGACGTGGGGGAAGAAGTCGCCGCTGTTGAAGAAAGTGCCGTTGGCGACGAACTCGTTGCGGCTGCCGTTGTTCACGAACCCTCGATTCTCGATCGCCAGATCGTAGGCGACCCGCATCTCCGCGCCCGGTGCGAGGGGTGGCTCGAGACGATAGATCCGGTACCCGAGGTCCTTGTCCTCCTGGTCGAGCCGCGCGTTCGAAGGCTCGAGAGAGCGCACGATGACGTCCGGATTGAGGTACAGGTGGAGGCGATCGATGGGGGCGCCCGTTTTATTCTTCAGCGAATAGCGGCCGCGGATGGCCACCGAGCGGGTCTCGGGGTGGATGTCCACATCGGCCTCGACGTCCGTGACGCGCGGCTGCGGCAGGCGAAGGTACTGGCGGTACTGCTTCTCGTAACGGGCCTGGCGGTCGAAGCGCGTCTTCGTAGGCCGATACTGGTTGAGGATGTTGGTGTTGTAGAAGATGAACGCACCGGCTCCGGCGGCGCCGGCGAGGGTGGCGACGAGAGCCGCGGAGGCGGGGCGGGTGAGACGCTGTCGGGCCACCCGGAGGCGAAGGAGGAAGGAGGTCTCGGATCCCCGCACCCAGAGCAGATGACCCAGCGCTACGAGCGCGGCGCAGATGAACCCCCAGTAGAGATAGAACCACAGGAGCGGCTGGACGAAATGGCCATATCCGTTCATGTCAGAGTAGGGCGCGTTGGGGGCCGTTCCGAATCGATAAAGTGAATGTTCGAGACGCAGGGCGGGCAGGATGAAGCCCGCGATGTAGAACAAGCTCGAGGCCAGCCAGCCGAGGAACTTATTGTTCACCAGGACCTGCACGAACAAGCACAGCGCGGCGTAGAAGAGGAACTGAGGCAGCGCGACCAGGAACAGCCCCTTGAGATAGAGCGGGATTTCGAAGTTGGAATACCCGGTGGAAGCCTGGAATCCTATGCAGGTGAGTATCACGGCGACCAGCATGGCCAGAATGATGCCCCCCAGGGCGCACAGCTTGGAGGCCCAGCCCACCCAGGTGGGGACCGGAAGAGCGTCGAGCGTCTCCGACATGCGCAGGCTGCGCTCGCGCCAAACCATCTCGCCGCTGTAAAAGGTCAGAACCAGGAAGAGGAACAAGCCAAACGCGCCGGTGATGGCCCGAAGCATCACGTGCGTGACCGGGTAGATCTTGGTCCCGTAGAGGTCGTCGAGGGAATAGATCGATCCGAAGACGTTCAGCAGGCCGGCGAACAGCATCACCTGGAAGGGGGCTCCCCGCAAAGCGCCGAGCGTTTCGATGCGCGTCTGACGCCAGAACTGCTTCCAGGACGCTCCCCGATCGAATCGCTGCGCCGATACCGGCAGCGGCGCTGCAGGGAGAGGATTCGCGCCGGGCTCAGAACCCGCCGCTTCCCAACGGATTACTCGCCGCTTGCGGCGGGTGCCGCCGCTCCCGCCGGTGGTGAATCGGAATCGCGCCCAGGTGAACACCAGAAACGCCACCGCGACCCCCATCCAGATAAGCCGGTTCTGGAGCAGGATCCCGCGCAGCGGCATCGCGCCGGTGTTCTTCTCGATCACGGTCCAGTACCGAGTGACCAGCTCGAAGGCGCCGAAGCCGTAGGGATCGACGAGGGCAGCGAGAGTCCGATTCTCCAGGTCGCCAAGAAAAATCCCCGAGATGGCGTAGCCGACGAAGAAGACGACCACTCCGGCGTAGGTGGCGAAAAGACTGCGGGTCAGCGTGGCCAAAGCAAAGAAGATCGATCCCGTGATGATGACGTTGGGAAGGACGAAGGCGAGCATCGAGAACAGATACGGCGCCATCTGGAACGGTCCGATCCGCTCCGGCTCCAGCCAGGGCATGAATCCTCCGATGAAGACCCCGAGCAGGACGGCGACGTAAACGAGCCACGACACGACCAGGGCGCCAGACAGCCGCCCGAAGAGGTATTCGGCCTTGCGCAGCGGCAAGGAGAAGAAGATCGCGTCGGCCTGGCTCTCGAAATCGCGGTATACGCTTCCGGCCGCGAAGGCGGTGGTCAGGAAGGTTCCGATGAGGGTCATGACCAGGAGAAGCTGCATCAGCACGAACGGTGCGTTGCGGTTGACGCTGCCGATCGAGCCTCCCACGACGATGACGTCGGTGGTCACCGCGCCGAACGTCATCAGGAAGAACAGGATCGCGGAGATCCAGAAGAGGGGCTGTCGCAGCTGATAGCGGATTTCGAACAAGAAGATGCGGCCCAGCACTTCAGGCCGCCTTCTGGTCGGCGTCACGCAGCGTGGAGAAGTAGACATCTTCGAGGTCGACCGAGACCTCCTCGAACAAAGGATCGGGGCGGCTCGGCGCCAAGACATGGATCGCCGTGCGTCCTGCGACCAGATGCGTCGAAATGACCGGCATCTGACGCTCGTAAGCGGCGATCTGGTCGCGAGGCACGATCTTCTTCCAGACCCGGCCACGCAAGGCATCGATGGCGCTCTGGGGCTCACCACTTACCAGCACGCGGCCCGACGCGATGATGGCCATTCTGCTGCACAAGTCGCTCACGTCCTCGACGATGTGGGTAGAAAGGATGACCACGACGTTCTCGCCGATCTCGCTCAGCATGTTGTGAAAGCGCAGCCGCTCGGCCGGGTCGAGGCCCGCCGTCGGCTCGTCCACGATCATCAGACGAGGGCTCCCCAGAAGCGCCTGGGCGATTCCGAAGCGCTGCTTCATCCCGCCTGAGAAAGTGCCGAGACGCCGCTTGCGGACGTCCCACAGGTTGGTCCGGTGCATGACCGACTCGACGATCTCCGCGCGCGCCCTCCGATCGAGCACTCCTTTGAGCACCGCGAAGTGATCGAGCAGCTCGAGCGCCGAGACCTTGGGATAGAGCCCGAACTCCTGGGGCAGGTAGCCGAGCGTCCTGCGCACGAGGTCCTTCTGCCGAAGGACGTCGATGTCACCGAAGGAGATCGAGCCGCCGTCCGGCTCTTGGAGGGTGGCGATGGTGCGCATCAAGGTGGATTTGCCTGCCCCATTCGGACCCAGGAGGCCGAACATCCCGGCGGGAATGCGCAGCGAGACGCCCTTGAGCGCCTGCACGCCGTTGGAGTAGGTCTTGGAGATGTTTTCGACGACGAGATCAGGAGTCATGGTCCCTCCGGCATCGATGTCAGGGCTGAACACACCTTATGTACGCAAAAAGCCTCAGTCGGGTTCCAGGAGGTTCGCCTTCGGGGTGCGGCGGCCTAGGGTATAATCTCGCGGACCCATACCCTCGAACGACCCATTCATTCTTTGAAGGAGAAAGCATGCCCCGCAGTCTAGCAGGAAGCCTCTTGAAAGCCGTCGCCGTCGTGCTGCTCGTCACGCCGCTGTTCGCGCAGGGAGGGAAAGAGCCTCCCAAGATGACCCCCGAGCAACAAGCCGAGATGGAGGCCTATATGAAGGCGGGCACGCCGGGGGCTCCCCACCAGGCGCTGGCGGCGCAGGCCGGCAGCTACGATCTCAAGGTCAAGAGCTGGCATGAGCCGGGCGGGCCGGCCATGGAGGACGGGGGCACGGCGACGCGCAAGATGATGCTCGACGGCCGCGTACTTGCAGAAGACGTGAACGGCACGATGATGGGTGGACCTTTTTCCGGTCACGGCATGACGGGATACGACAACGTTTCCGGAAAGTACTGGTCGACTTGGACCGATAGCATGTCCACCGGACTCATGGTGAGCGAGGGTTCCTGTGACGCCCAGAAGGCCTGTACCTTCACCGGCAGCTGGAACGATCCGATCAAAAAGGGTCCCGTGAAGTCCAGGATGACCACACGCTGGACCAGCCCGACCGTCCAGGTATTCGAGATGTACGCTCCTGGGAAGGATGGCAAGGAAATGAAGATGATGGAGATCACCTACACGAAGAAGTAACTCGAAGATGGGGCCTCGCCGAGCGGCGGCGGGGCCCCGTCGAGCCACCCCGCCAGCGAGAATTCCCTACGGGAATTCCGACTCAAGACTCGGGTGATCACCCGATATCCAATTCCACTTTTCTGCTCACATGACAAGTGTTTTTAAATCTCCAATGGACACGTCGGTCCTTGAGAGGACATCACTGTGGAGGGATTTTGCTGTTCTGGGTCGGCCATATGTCCAGCAAATGGCTTCCTCGCAGAAGGTTAGAATCCTTTCTTGCAATCCTGGCATTACGCTTGCACTTCGGGAACAACCCGGTCCTGCAATCGCTCATACTAGCAGAGGCGAAATGAGTCGAAGATTTGGGCTTCTTCTTGTTGCTCCGATGGCCACCCTGGTGCTCAGCTTGGGCTGCGTGCAGGACCCTTCGACGGATGTAAAGCCAGGGGTTCATTCCTCGTCGTTCCACGACGCAACTACCACCGCCTCCGTAAAGATTGCCCTGGCTTTCGAGCCTGGGGTGCGGGCTAGGGACGTTGACGTGGATACCCACCAAGGCATGGTGACATTGACCGGGGTAGTCCGGTCCGAGGCGGAGCGCCAGCTGGCGATCAAGGTAGCCGAGGACGTCGAGGGCGTTAGCAAGGTTGTGAATCATATTCAGGTACGAGGCTAATTCCTATAGTGGTGTCTCGCGGGAGGGAGGTTCTAATGGGGAAATGGCTCAAGACAGGATTTCTCGCAATCGCACTGGTTTTCCTTGGTTGGGGGGGATCGGCGCCTGCTCGGGCTGCCGACGTCAGCTTCGATTTCTTCTACTCCAATCTAGGCTCTCACGGAGACTGGATGGTGTCGGCGGAGTACGGCCAGGTCTGGCAACCGTACGACTACGATGATGACTGGAACCCCTATTACGATGGTCACTGGGTCTACGCGGATGTCGGCTGGACCTGGGTATCGGATTACTCGTGGGGCTCGATTCCCTATCACTACGGGACCTGGGTTCTCGACCCGGACTACGGCTGGGTGTGGGTTCCGGGATATGTCTGGGCGCCTTCCTGGGTCGTCTTCCGCACAGGTCCCGACTACATCGGCTGGGCCCCCGTAGCTCCCAGTTTCTCCGTCGGGTTTTCCATTGGATACAGTCAGCCCTACGCCGGATCCTTCCTCTTCGTTTCATCGAGGGATTTCCTGGCCCCGCGCGTGCGCTCCTGCGTCATTCCCCGGGACCGAACCACGGTCATTCTCAACCGCACGAGGATCGTGAACAACATCGTGGTCGAGAACAACATCGTCGTGAATCGCGGTCCGGACTTGAGGCAGATTGAGAGAGTGAGTGGGCGAACGATTCGGCCCGTGCGGATCGAGCAGGTTCGTGGCGTTTCTCCGGAAGGACGCGTCAGCCGAGCCAGGCTCCAAGTCGACACGCAACGGATGCATGGGGGCCGTGGGGGCCTTCGAGTTGCAGAACCCGTCCGTGACGAGAGAATGATGAGGAGGAACTCCCGGCAGGATCGGGAACTCAGGAACCCTCGCCCCGATCGGGATCGGCCTTCGGAATATGGGAATCCCCGTCCCGAGCGGGATCGGCCCTCTGATTACAGGAATCCTCGCCCCGATCGGGATCGGTCTTCGGAGTATGGGAATCCCCGTCCCGAGCGGGACCGACCTTCGGAGTTCGAGAATCCTCGTCCCGAGCGTCGATCCAGAGAGTCTACTCCTCACGCTCGACCCTACCGGTCCCCACGCGAGTCGGCCATGCCGGAGCCGCGTAGCCCGCGAGTCCGGCCCGAAGGGCCGTCTCGGGAATCGGCCAGCCCTCCTTCAAAGAGGCAACGGCCATCCACTTCTCCGGAGAGGGGCGGCTCCCGGGGTAAGCAAAGCAAGAAACCGCCGAAGAAGGACTCCGGGGGCAAGCCTTGAGACGGCTCCAAACCTGCCCAGGGTCCGAGCATCAAACGACCCCGGCGCCGGGAAGTCGCGCCGCGGGACAGTTCCATAAGGAGGTAGTCATGCGTAATCGGTTCTTGATCTCGTTGATGTCTCTGCTGACGGCTGGCCTCCTGGCGACACCCGTGCTGGCTCACGCGGAGAAGCAAGTCGAGCAGATCAGGGATGCCGAGCAAGTCTTGAGGGCTTCGGTGTCGGCTCCGGACAAACGCATTCCCAGAGAGCTTCTGGAGCGAGCCGAGTGCATCGGAGTGTTCCCAGGAGTGAAGAAGGGCGCCTTTATCGTCGGAGGTGAGTTCGGACGAGGCGTCTTCACCTGCCGCCAGAAAGACGGAAGGATGAGCGCGCCCGCGTTCTTCAAGATGGGCGGACCGAGTCTTGGGTGGCAGTGGGGAGGCCAGTCGACCGATCTGGTCCTCCTGATCATGAACGAAACCGGCGTACACCACCTGTTGCAGGACAAGTTCACGCTGGGAGGTGAGGCGGCGGCGGTCGCAGGTCCCGTGGGCCGCACGGCTCAGGCGGCCACCGATCTCCAGCTGCACGCCGGGATTCTTTCCTGGTCGCGTTCACGAGGAGCTTTCCTGGGTGCCTCGCTGGAAGGTGTGGTGATCAAGCCCAGCAAGGATGCCATCGAGAGCTTCTACGGACGACCGCTGACGGCGCGCGACATCCTCGTCAAGAACAAGGTCGAGGTGCCCCGTGCGGCAAAGTCCTTCTTGAGAACCGCGAACATGCACTCGCGGAGAGTTTCCTAGACGCTTTTTCCGGGGCGGGACCGACGGGCAGTCCTTGTGGCACCCGGCGGTCCCGCCCCGCCCTTCTTGTCGTCCAACGTGCGAAGCCATGAGGCACCCGTGTCCATCCTTCACTTCATACTGTTGCTACTGGTCGCAGGCCTCTGCGGGTCTCTAGGGCAGGTCATCGCCGGCTTCTCGAGAGGCGGCTGGCTCGCCTCGATCGCGCTGGGCTTCATCGGCGCGCTCGTCGGCACCTGGCTGGCGCGACTCGCCAAGCTTCCTGACCTCTTCACCCTCGACATCGATGGAAAGCCCTTCCCCGTGATCTGGTCGATCGTGGGTTCCGCATTGTTTGTCGCGGTTCTGGGCCTGTTGTGGCGGCAGGGAAGGCGCGTGGCCTGAGCCACGGGATGCGCGCTCGCGTGCGCGCTTGGTGGCGTGGAGCTCAGGATTCTTTGGAAGCCTTATCGTTCCGCACTTCTCGAATTCGCTCCTCTTCGCGCGTGAGAAGCCGCTCCCGGTCGCGCCGGTATGCCTCCTCGATTTTCGCGATCCGATCGGCATCCCCGCGGGCCTCGCGCCGCTCGGATTGGAAGAGGATTTCTCGCTCCGCCATTTTGGCTCGACATTCTCGGCGAATGGACGCGATCTTCTTCTTCTGCTGGGCGGTCAGCTTGCCCGCCGGTGCGGAGCCTTTTTCCTTGCGCGCCAGCTTTTCCAGCGCCAGCTCGTAAGCGGACTTGAGCTCGTCTCCCATCCTGGCCTTCCGTGAGCTAATGTCCGCGGCGCCGGCGGTGGGCCGGCGCCGCAGAGCGTCAATAACAGAGTTCAAGACTTCGTTCCTTATACTTCAGCGGCGGGCGCCGGCACAAGACCCCCGGCGCAAAGAAACTTTCATCGGTCTCGGATCGTAAGACCGGCTATAATGCCGCACCACCGTGCTCATCCTTGCCGTGGCGTGACCCTGTTGGAGTCTGCTCCAAGTCCCGGGCCATGGCTCGATCGCTTCCGGTTCGGCTCAACCATGCCGGGGGCGGAATCCGTTGTTCCGGGGCGCGACCGCGCCCGATAGGGAGGCTTTCAGCATGTCCAAGTACTGGTTCGTCGGCACAGGCGTGCTCGTGGTCGTCGGGGCTGGGGTCATCTCGGCCGGTGCCATCAAGCCGAAGAGCGCGATTTCCAGGCCCCTTCCCGCGGCGAAAGGGAGCTTGGACAACTCTCTTCTCGCGAAATGGACCGGACCCTACCAGGGTGTTCCGCCTTTCGACAAGGTGAAGGTCGACGAGTTCAAGCCCGCTCTCGAGACGGGGATGGCGCAGAACCTCGTAGAAATCGATGCCATCGCTGCAAACCCCGCGGCTCCGAACTTCGACAACACCATCGCCGGCCTGGAGCGGTCGGGTCGCGAGCTGGCTCGCGCCATCAGCATCTACGGAGTCTACAGCTCGACCATGAGCACTCCCGAGTTTCAGGCGGTCGAGCGAGACATGGCGCCTAAACTGGCCGCCTTCCAGGACAAGATCAACCAGAACGAAAAGCTCTTCAAGCGTGTCGAGGCGGTGTATCAGGCGCGGTCGAAGTCGGGCTTGACGCCCGAGCAGCAGCGCCTGGTCTGGCTCGATTACACCGGGTTCGTCCGTTCGGGCGCCAAGCTGGACGCGGCGGGCAAGAAGAGGGTGGCTGAGATCAACGAGCGCCTGGCGACGCTCTACACAAGCTTCCAGCAGAACGTGCTGGCCGATGAGAGCGGCTACGTGACCTACCTCGAGAAGGAGGCCGACCTGGCGGGCTTGCCCCCGTCGCAGGTCTCGGCCGCGGCCGAGGCCGCGGAGTCCAAAGGCCAGAAGGGGAAGTGGGCCATCACCAACACACGCTCCAGCATGGAACCGTTCCTGACCTTCTCCGATCGTCGCGACCTGCGCGAAAAAGTCTGGCGCACCTATTACAGCCGCGGAGATCATGGCGACGAGCACGATACGAAGAAATCGATCACCGAGATCTTGAAGCTGCGCGCCGAGCGGGCGAAGCTGCTCGGCTATGCGACCCACGCCCACTGGAGGCTCGAGAACACCATGGCCAAGACCCCGGAGCGGGCCATGGCCCTCATGGAGGCCGTCTGGAAGCCGGCCGTGGCCCGGGTCCACGAGGAGGTCGCCGATATGCAGGCGCTCGCGGACAAGGAAAAGGCAGGCATCAAGATCGCCCCGTGGGACTATCGCTACTATGCGGAGAAAGTGCGCAAAGCGAAGTACGACCTGGATGAAAACGAGATCAAGCCCTATCTCCAGCTGGAAAGGCTGCGGGAGGGAGTCTTTTGGGTGGCAGGCCAGCTATTCGGCCTGCAGTTCACCCCGGCGACCAACGTGCCGGTGCTGCTTCCCGAGATCCGCGTATGGGAGGTGAAGGACTCCGCGGGCAAGCACGTAGGCCTCTGGTACTTCGATCCGTATGCCCGCACCGGCAAGCAGTCGGGCGCCTGGATGAACGAGTATCGGCCTCAGGAACGGTTCGACGGTGTGATTCCGGTCATCGTCTCCAACAACACGAACTTCGTGAAGGCCAAGCCGGGCCAGCCGATCCTGGTGAGCTGGGACGACGCTCAGGCGCTCTTCCACGAGTTTGGGCACGCGCTCCACGGCTTGAACTCGAGCGTGACCTACCCGTCCCTCGCCGGCACGAACGTCGCGCGGGACTACGTGGAATTCCCTTCGCAGCTTCTGGAGCACTGGCTGGAGACTCCCGAGGTGCTCGGAAAGTTCGCGGTCGACGTCGAGGGGAAGCCCATCCCGGCCGAGCTGGTGGCCAAGATTCAGCGTGCCTCCAAGTTC
This sequence comes from Candidatus Polarisedimenticolia bacterium, assembly GCA_036004025.1. GTDB lineage: Bacteria > Acidobacteriota > Polarisedimenticolia > Gp22-AA2 > AA152 > AA152. The sequence continues at coordinate 12,433 of DASYRY010000162.1, forward strand.
AACCAGGGCTTCATCACGGTGGAGTACCTCGCCGGCGCCCTGGTGGATATGAAGCTGCACTTGGCCGGGGGGAAGGAGATCGACCCCGACGCATTCGAGCGCGACACCCTCAAGGAGCTGGGCATGCCCGAGGAGATCGTGATGCGACACCGCACCCCGCAATTCGGCCATATTTTCGCGGGGGACGGATACTCTGCCGGATACTACAGCTACCTGTGGTCGGACACCTTGAGCGCCGACGCGTGGGAGGCTTTCGGCGAGGCCGGCGGCCCCTATGACAAGGCGGTGGCCAAGCGTTTGCACGACAACGTGTTCTCGCTGGGTAACACCGTCGATCCCGCCGAGGCCTACCGCAAGTTCCGCGGCCGGGATGCGGGCATCTCCGCGCTCATGCGCCAGCGAGGATTTCCGGAGCCTGCCGCGACGGCATCCTCGACGCGGTAATAGCGCGCGGGACGGCTCGAGCCGGAGGCGGAACTGGGGCTTCTCTCCGGGAGATCTCAGAACCGTAATCTGTCCCCGAGAGAGGGAACGGCGGATTCGGTCGGGACGGCGCATCTCGCGCCCCCGTTGCGATCGCTCCTTGACAGGGTTCGCTCCGGTCGCAACATTATGGAGCATGGTGCAGGCGAGCAATGAAGAGGACTCGGGTAGCAGAACGGCGGATCTCCATCCGCGGCAGGGGTCCTTTGGAGCGCCCTACGTCTTCGTTCTGCTGATCATCGAAGGGGAAGATGCCTCGGTCGTTCACCGCCTCATCCGTCCGGAAACCGTTCTCGGCCGGGGGGAGGAGTGCCACTTCGCGATCCCTGACGAGCAGGTGAGCAAGCTGCACTGCAAGATCCGCGTCGAGGGCTCCGTCTGCACGATCGTCGATTCCGGCAGCCGGAACGGAACGAGCGTGAACAGCCGTCGCCTCGCGCCGAACGTCGCGCAGCGCCTGCGCAGCCTGGACGAGATCGAAATCGGCAGCCATCGCCTGCTTCTGCTCTCCGGAAGATTCCGCACCGAACAAAAGAAGAGCGCAGCCTGAATCCGCTCCCCTTCATGAGGGCGTGGTCCGGCGACGCGCTCCTTGTTAGAAGGTGAAGAGGACCCCAATCTCCGGTGCGATGTCTTCCGCCTTCTTCGTCACCCCCAAGCCGCAGTTCATCTTCAGGATGGCGTGAGGCGCGAGTCTCAGCTGCGCTTCCCCGATGAGACTCAGCTCATCGTCCTCCCCCTCCAGGGTGGCGACCCATCTCCATTTCGGAGACGTCCGGTGCAGGTATTCGAGAGCGTACTCTCCGAGCTCGACCTGACCATCCTCGGCGTCGTATTTGACCGAGATCCTGCCGTTGAGAGTTCCCCACCGGAACCCCCGGACGGCGCCGAAGCCCAGGGAGGTTTCCCAATCCTGGGTCCCGAGGATGAGCTTGTCCTTCTGGAGGGGAAAGACCACCTCGAAGAAGCTGTAGAGCATCGGTCGCGTCGCCGATTCCTTGGACCAGACCCAGCGAATCTGTGACTCGACGTCTCCGAGTCCGGACTCCTTGATGCGATCGGGGACGGCGGAGGGATCGTTCGGGGCCTTCTGCAGCTCCGAGGATGCCCACACGGCGGCCTCGAATTCGAAGGCCAGTCGATCCGTGAAGCCGTATCCCAGAAAAATCAGCGCCTCGTGCTCGGTCTGCTTCCCGAGGAAATCCTGGTTGCCGGCGAACCCCAGCTCGCTCGGCTTGTACTCGGCGTCCCGGTTCGTCGTGTACTCGTAGAAGGGATAGACGAGAAACTCACCATCCGCGACGTACGTGCCGAACTGCGAAGTGGGAATTCCCTCTCCCCGATCCGCGAGATACGGGGGCGAACCTGTCGATTCTCCGCGCGCTCCCGACGTGCCGAGTGCCGCGGCCAGAGCGCATAGGAGAATCAAAGCCGCGACCCGGAAGCTCGCATGCTCGAATCGAGGCCCGTGCGGCGCGTACGGTCGTTGGGTGGAAGCTCGCATGTTCGGCACCTCCTCAAGGATGACGATTCATCGAGGGTTGGAGGCGCCGGCGGATAGGAATCCTTCTTGGCCGGTCGTAGAAGGAAGCCATGAGGCGGATGGCGCCTGAATTCCTGCGAAGGATTCAAGGACCATGGTCTCTCTAACCGGTAAGGAGCATGTGACAACAGGCCCGACAGAGTCGCAGTCACGGCCGTGGTGCGCCTCAGGAATACGGGTCGAATCGCGCCTTAGGACGGCTGCCCAGGGTCAATTCTCTGACGAATCTTCCAGATAAGGAGTAAACGCGATGGCAGGAAACAAGCGAATGTTCCGAATCCTTCTCCTGGGTGTGGTCGCTCTCGGCCTGGCGGCCCCGAGCTGGGCCGCGAAGTTCGAGATCTCGCGGATTTACATCGAATACAACTCTTCGGCGAACGATCTCGGCTTCCATGTCTTCCTCGATGGAGAAGACTGGAAGACGCTCAAGATCGTCAATCCTGCCGGGGTCACGATCCTCGATCTCACTGGCAAGGGGCCCTACGCGCAGCTCGGCCTCACCGAGCTGTTCTTCGAGGGGGCGGAACCCAATCTCGACGATTTTCCGCTCGCTCAGCTCCTGGCGCTGTTCCCGGAGGGACAGTACAGATTCTCAGGCCTGACCGTGGGGGGAACCCGTATCTCGAGCAGCGCCGTCCTGTCGCACGCCGTTCCCGACGGACCGGCCGTTTCCTCGGAGGTGAACGACGACAGCATCGTCATCCGATGGGAAGCTGTGACCGATCACCCGGAGGGATTCCCGGAACAGAAAATCCAGATCGTCGCCTACCAGGTCCTCGTCGATCCGTTCCAGGTGACCCTCCCAGGCTCGAGCAGGGAAGTCACTCTTCCGCCGGAATTCGTGGAATCGCTCAAGGCTGGTGCGCACCCCTTCGAGGTTCTGGCGATCGACGCCAGCGGGAACCAGACGATCACGGAGGGATCCTTCGTGACCGATTGATTCAGGCCGCCATCCTGAGGGTGGGATGAGCCAGGACGAAAAAGCCCCGTGCACTTGCTGCGCGGGGCTTTTTTTCTTGCGGCGGTCCGGCGCCGGCGTCGCGGATGGCGGCTCGAAGCTTCCGCTCGTCCCTAGATTCAGCGAATGTAACCCAACGACTTGAGTCGCTCGGCTCGCTCGTAATCCTCTTCCGCCATCCCCGGCATGATCCCGGAGAGAGCATGAAGCGATTCCAGCATCTTCTTCAGGCGATCCCTCTGCTGACTGTCGACATCGTAGAGATTCTGTTCCTCTCCAGGATCCGTCTCCAGATGGTAGAGCTCGCTCCGCTCGGGATGGATCTGATGGTAGATGAGCTTCCATCCAGCGGAGAGGATTCCGTAGAGCTTGTCCTTCTTGGCGTCGCCTCCCATTCCATCGGGACGACCGTAGGTGAGGATGTTGAGTCCATCGCTGTAGCCGACTCTTTCCCGCGTCTCCCGGGAGCCCTGAAGAAGAGGCGTCAGATCCTCGCCGTCCATGTCGGGCCAGAGGCCCTTCTGCACTCCGGACTGGCGCAGCACGGTGGGCATGATATCCACGCCCCGCACCAAGGGCGTGACGTGCCGCGGCGTTCTCATGTTTGGGACCCGGATGAGGAGCGGCACGCGAATTTGCTCCTGGTAGAGGATGCCGTGCGACCACCATCCGTGGTCGCCGTGCCCTTCCCCATGGTCCGCCATCACGACGATGACCGTGTCGTTCCAATGGCCCGCGGCTTTCACGGCGTCGAAGAGCCTGCCGAGCTGGCCATCCATGAAGAAGACCTCCGCGTCGTAAAGCGCGCGGAGCCGGTCCTCCGGGGACTCGCCTCGAGGCGGGAAGCGATCGATCACCTCCTGGGGAGGGAGAAGCAGCGTGTCGTGCGGGTCGAAATAGTGCACCCACAGGAAGAAAGGGGCCGCGCCGGGAATCCTTTGCCCGAGCCACTCGATTGCCGCCCGGGTCGTCTCGTCGGAGCGTCTCTGGTTGGGACCCGTGTTGACGATGCCGTAGGGATCCACCGGCGCAGCCCCGGGAGCCAGGAACCGCTCGTCGAACGTCGCGAACCCCTGATCCAGCCCGAAGGCCCGCGTCACTGGAAAGGCGCTGACGAAGGCCGCGGTCTCCCCGCCGGCGGAGCGCCAGGCCTCCGCCAAGGTGGTGCGGCTCTCCGGCAGCCGGTTGGCCGCACGCCCGTGGAGGACCCTCAATCCGTGATGGTAGGGCTCGAGCCCGGTGAGAATCGACGCATGCGAGACGGGGGTGTTGGCCGCCTGGGCGATCGCCATGTCGAACTGGGTCGCTTCACGGGCGAATGCATCGATCCGGGGGCTTGTCGCGCGATCGTAGCCGTAGCACGAGAGTCGGTCGGCGCGGGTCGTGTCGAGCGTGACGAGCAAGAGATTTCGGCTCAGACGAGCAGGGCGGCCCAGCCAATGCAGGAAAGTTGCTGCCATCGCGACCGTCCCGAGGCCGATCAGCACGCGAAGGATCTGCTTGCGAGATATCGACGGCATGGTCTTGGAACCCGCGGAAGTCTCAAGGGTGTACGGCCACGGTGCTCGAGGAGCACCGTGTCGGAGCATTCTGTCCCACGGGAAGCCAGGGATTCAAGAAGGGAGGGCGAGTCGCAGGGTTCTGCCTGCAGGATGCCGTGTCCACTCGGGGTGGACGATGAGCGGCCACGCGAGGAGAGGCGTCGCCAGGCGCGAAGCCAGGGAATCAGCGCGCCGCAAAGGTCCGGCTGATGTTGAATCCGAGCCGGAAATAGCCGCGCTCGAAATCCAGGTCCCCCCCGGGAGCGAACAAGTCCGTGTGCTCCCCGGAGGTATTGGTGGCCAGCAGTGTGAACGCGTGACGGCTGGTGGCCACGCCCCACGCAAGCGAGAGCGACTGGTAGCGCGCCTTGACTCCGGCTGTCTGCGAAACCCATTCCACCGATAAGGACTGCTTCGTGGTCAGGTGTAACTCGGCGCCGAGACCCACGGCGGCAGAGCCGCGATCGTCCGTAGC